>JALOCD010000059.1 GCA_023228025.1 Prolixibacteraceae bacterium
GAGCTTCACATTGTTCGTTTCCTTGCAATGTGTCAGGTGAACTTCAGCCTGAATGGCAAATTGGGCCGTAAGGTTCTTTCATCCTTATAGGTATTTTATTAAATTTACGCACGCCTCGTGGCGCACCTAAGGATTGCACAAAGGGCGCGAAGAAAATTTGTTTGTTTCGACAAGAGATAACCCAACGCTCGTTCCAGGTATGTCCGAAAACTTACCCCTGCCAGCCCACTAAAAATAGTAAAAAAGCTTAACTTTGCCCAAAATCAATTACCGATGGAACAAAGAGAAATTGAAGTTGCCAGACAGTTGCTGGCGATCAATACCATAAAGATACAACCAGACGCGCCATTTACCTGGGCATCAGGCTGGAAGGCCCCAATCTACTGCGATAACAGGAAGATATTATCCTATCCTGCTACCCGTGCTTTCATCTGTAAAGCATTTTCAGAACTGATACGTGAAAAGTACCCTGATGCGGAGGCCATTGCCGGTGTAGCTACAGGCGCCATTGCACATGGAGTATTGGTTGCTGAAGAGCTCGGCTTGCCATTTATCTATATTCGTTCCGCCCCTAAGGGCCACGGACTGGAAAACCTGATTGAAGGTGACATCCCGCAAGGAACCAAAACCGTGATCATCGAAGACCTGGTCTCAACGGGCACCTCCTCCCTGAATGCAGGGCAGGCGGTTCGCAATTACGGAGCCGAAGTATTGGGAATGCTGGCCATCTTTACCTACAATTTTCCCCATGCTGCCGCTAATTTTGATCAGGCAAACATTGAGCTGACTACCCTCAGCAATTACAATGTTCTTTTAAAATTAGCGCATGATTCCGGTGAGATAAACGATAAACAACTGGCAAGTCTGAATAACTGGAGGAAAACGCCGGAAACCTGGGGAAGGTAAAATAAAGGATAAAGGATAAAGTTAAAAGGATAAAGTAGGGGTGGCCCTTTGTGGCCTCCCCTTACCCCCAATTTAAATTTAATAGCCTAACCAACCACAACATGGGTATTGAAAAATATGTAAGTTCGCCGCGCGAAATCGCATGGTCACAGGAGTCGGTGTTTGCCAAACTCTCCAACCTGAAAAACCTCGAGCAGTTTGTTTCGGCCGAAAAAATTGAAGAAATCAACAAAAAGGGAATCGACACCAAAGGTTTTAAAATGGAAGATTTTGAGGCCACCGAAGACCGGTGCAGCTTTACCATTAGTCCGGTCGGGAATGTCGGAATCGAAATTGTTGAGCGTGAACCTTTCAAAACCATCAAATTTCAAGGTGAGAAATCCGTACCATTTCCGGTCACTTTCTGGGTACAACTCTCAGCAAGCGATGAAAATAGCTGTCAAATGAGGCTGACACTCCATGCCGAACTTAACATGATGATCAAGATGATGGTGGGTGGATATCTCGAAAAAGGGATCGAGTCATTAGCAGATATCCTGGCAAAGATCGATTATTCCCCTGAGTAAGCGCGCTAAAGTCACTTGAAAGTAACCTCCTTAAAATAAAACCCCCTCACCTCTCCCATCCGGGTTTCGATTTGTAATCGTCCATCAACCTCAACCCCAATAATCCGGCCTTCAAAATCAGTCTCCCCAGAATTGTATTTGGCCCAAATCCCTTTGCGGTATAAGAGTTTTCCATAGTCGTGCTGAAGAATGAAATAGTCTCCCCTGATCAGGGACCGGTACCTGTTGTCAAGGCAGTTGCACAGATCAGTCAGCATTTGCGATAGTTCATAAGTTTTACCGGTCAGATTCTTCAAGGAGACCGGATTTGGGGCATCCGAGACAAAAACTTCCTGGTTGATATTCAACCCGATGCCCACAAGCGCCCGCGAGAATTTCCCCCCGGTGATGGCCGTCTCAATCAATATTCCCCCTATCTTTTTATCATTCACATAGATATCATTTGGCCATTTGACTGTCACATCAGTGACAAACCGGGATAAATAATCGCTGACCCCCAGTGAAATTGCCTGTGAAATTGAAAATTGTTGCGAAAGCGCCACATTTGATGGATAAAGAACTGCCGTGAATGTCAGGTTTAATCCCTCAGCGCTCTCCCACGAGGCAAGTCCAGTTCCCCTACCGGCTTTCTGACAAGCAGCAACAATGATCGTCCCTTCATTCAGACTTTTTGTCAGCAATTCCTTTGCGGCATAGTTATTGGTCGAATCCACAATGTCCAGGTGTATGACGGTTGATCCTATCATGGCTTTACAAATTTTACCCTGTAAAGTTAACGTAATTGGAAAGATCATTCACCTAAAGAGATTTCAAAGAATCAGTAAAACAACTATCTTTGTCATTATAAATCATTCTATGGTTCAAAAAGAGCGTGATAAAGGCCCGCTGGATTTGGTAGATGCCATTGTAGAAGGCATGCGTCGAAAAAAAGGGATTGAAATTGTAAACATCGACCTTTCCGGAGAAGGAGAGGCTGAATGCGACAATTTCATCATCTGCCACGGAAGTTCAAATACCCACGTAGATGCCATCGCACGTTCGGTGGAGGAGAGTGTGGAAGAGCTTGCCTTCGAAACCGTTTGGCGTCAGGATGGATTTCAGAATGCACAATGGATATTGCTTGATTATGTGAATGTGATGGTCCACATTTTTCAAGAACCTTTCAGAAGGTTTTACGATCTGGAATCTCTCTGGGGCGATGGAACAATTTATAACATTGAAGCAGACATTTAAATTATCATGGCAGAAAAGAAACCAAATACAAAAGGTCCGAAGACCAACAAAACGAACAAGCCACCGATGGGCATGCCCAATAAGCCCTCCACTTTCAAGTTCAATCCCATGTACGTTTACGGGATTCTGCTGGTCGCCATTCTGTACATTAATTTTATCTATGGAACGAGTGGCAAACCGGTTGAGACCTACTGGCGTGAGGTAAAAAGCACGATGCTGAAGAATGGCGATATCGAAAAAATCGTCATAGTCAACAAGACTGAGGCTGAAATTTACCTGAAAGAGGGTTCCTACGAAAAATACAAGGCCAAATTGAACCAGGGCTTATCCGAACCTTCAAAAATTGGTCCTCATTTCACTTTCAATATCGGTTCGGTCGATGTCTTTGAATCAAATCTTGAGAAAGCCCAACAGGAGGTTGGCGAGTCATCCCGTGTTATTTTGACCTACGAAAACCGGACAGACTATTTCACGGCGATCTTCAGTTGGATATTTCCCATTTTGATCCTTGTCTTTTTCTACTTCTGGATCTTCCGCCGAATGAGCAAAGGCGGCGGAGGCGCTGGCAATATATTTAGCGTTGGAAAGTCGCAGGCCAAAGTTTTCGACAAAGAGTCGAGGGTTTCCACCACGTTTAAAGAGGTTGCCGGATTGGCCGAAGCCAAAGAGGAGATTCAGGAGATCGTAGAGTTTCTTAAAAACCCCGATCGCTACACAAAACTAGGTGGCAAAATCCCTAAAGGGGCTTTACTTGTCGGCCCTCCGGGAACAGGTAAAACATTGTTGGCCAAAGCAGTAGCAGGAGAGGCCGATGTTCCCTTCTTTTCCATGTCAGGTTCCGACTTCGTCGAGATGTTTGTCGGCGTGGGGGCATCCAGGGTACGTGACCTTTTCAAACAAGCCAAAGAAAAATCCCCGTGTATCGTCTTTATTGATGAGATAGATGCAATCGGGCGGGCACGTGGACGTAACCCCAACATGGGATCGAACGATGAACGCGAAAATACGCTGAACCAATTGCTCACCGAGATGGACGGTTTCGACACCAATTCCGGTGTAATCATCCTGGCAGCGACCAACCGTGCCGATATTCTGGACAGGGCGCTCATGCGGGCCGGTCGTTTCGACCGCCAGATCCATGTAGAACTGCCCGATATGATCGACCGCAAGGAGATATTCCAGGTACACCTTCGCCCCTTGAAACTTGGAGAGGACGTCAATGTTGATTTCCTTGCCAAGCAGACTCCCGGATTCTCAGGCGCCGATATCGCAAATGTTTGCAACGAATCGGCCTTGATAGCCGCCAGAAAAATGAAAGAGGTGGTTGAAAAGCAAGATTTCCTCGATGCTGTCGACCGTATCATTGGCGGATTGGAAAAGAAAAACAAAATTATTTCTGTCGACGAAAAGGCAACAATTGCTTACCATGAAGCCGGTCATGCCACAGTTAGCTGGTTACTTGAACATGCCCACCCGCTGGTAAAAGTAACCATAGTACCCCGTGGAAAAGCGCTGGGCGCTGCTTGGTACCTGCCTGAAGAGCGGCAGATCACGACCAAGGAGCAGCTGTTGGATGAAATTTGTGCTACCCTGGGCGGACGTGCTGCCGAAGAGCTTATCTTCAAATCGGTCTCCTCAGGCGCCCAAAACGATTTGGAAAAGGTGACACGCACCTCCTTCGCCATGGTCTCCTATTTTGGCATGAGTGAAAAAATTGGCAAGGTAAGCTATTACGACTCATCCGGTCAGTCAGATTATTCTTTCACCAAACCCTACAGCGAGAAAACGGCAGAAGTAATTGATGCTGAGGTAAACCTGATAATCAACAAAGAATATGAAAGGGCCAAAAAGATCCTTAGTACCAATGCGGAAGGCCATAAAAAACTTGCAGAACTGTTGCTAGAAAGGGAAGTAATCTTTACCGAAGACCTCGAACATGTTTTCGGTCCAAGACCCTGGAATAAAACCAAGGAGGAAGCAAAAGCCGAAGAGGTTATAGTCCAGTCAGCTGAGGACAATGATACTGTTGCATAACAGGAAAATTATATGGAAAAGAGTTGGAAAAAGATCTATTTTTCAGGTGATGAATTCAAGGTATTGATTGCCCGCGATTTGCTGGCAGAAAGCGGGATCAATGCTGTGATAATGAATCAGAAAGACTCTTCCTATCTTGTTTTCGGCGATGTTGAACTTTACGTCGAAGAGCATGACTGGGAGGAGGCTCTGAAAATTTTAGACCAACTAATAACCGGGGAAATTTGAAAGAATTTTACAAGAGGAGCATCTCCGGACTGCTCTTTGCAGTCGTACTAATGGGAGCCATTTGGTTTGGCCCATGGAGTTTTGCCCTTCTTTTTGGACTCTTCTCCATCTTTATCCTGAAAGAATTTTACACACTTTCGAATCATGCCGGTATCTCACCACAAAAAGTGGTTGGGATAGCCTTGGGCGGATTAATATTCCTGTTGACTTTTCTTTATACCAAAGGAATTGTCTCGGTAAATCTCTTTGGATTTTATTTGGCCATTCTGTTTATTATCCCGGCGTATGAACTTTTCCGGGCAAAGAAAAATGCACTGGAAAATATTGCGGTAACGCTTTTTGGAATTATTTACATTATCTACCCGTTCTCCCTTTTTAACTATTTTGTCTTCCCAACTTTTCCGGCTGATAACAATTACGAACCAACGCTGCTAATATTCCTATATATCCTGATTTGGGCTTACGATTCAGGTGCTTACCTCTTCGGTGTAACATTTGGCAAACACCGTCTTTTCGAAAGAATATCGCCCAAGAAAAGTTGGGAAGGATTTTTTGGCGGCTGGATACTCGCCCTGCTGTTGTCTGTTGCCCTGCAGCGGCTCTTCCCAAGATTTGAAACCGGATATATGTTACTGATTGCCACAATTGTTACTATTTCAGGTACCATTGGCGACCTGGTCGAATCGATGATCAAGCGAAATCTCGGGCTCAAAGATTCGGGTAAATTTCTTCCCGGACATGGAGGCCTGCTTGACCGGTTCGACAGCATCATCTTTGCCTCCCCGTTCGTATACCTGCTCATCCACTTCTTCGGATAAAGTCAATATTCAAGAAAAATTCACTATTTTTGTATCACTTAACGAAAAAGGAATGAGATTACACAAAGAGGGATATAAAATAGTTTTTATTTCGATATTTATATGGCTTACAGTTAATTACCTGGTTAGTCTAACACATGATACAGTGTTTCAAGTTTTCATGATTTTAGCAACGTTACCTTTTCTGGTATTAACTATCCGTTTTTTTCGCTATCCCCACAGAACCATTACCCCGGCTCCAAAATCCATCTTATCGCCTGCCGATGGCACCATTGTAGCAATCGAAGAGACCACTGAAAATGAATATTTTAAAGACCGGAGATTACAGGTTTCTGTCTTTATGTCAGTTACCAATGTCCACATCAACTGGAATCCGGTCCCGGGTGAGGTCACCTATTTCAAACACCACAGCGGCCATTTTATGGCTGCCTATTTGCCCAAGTCATCAACCCTGAACGAAAGGGCCACTACCGTGATTCGCATGGCAGATGGTACCGAAGTCCTGGTAAGACAGATAGCCGGTGCGGTTGCCAAACGCATTATTACCTACTCCTCGGTAGGTAAAATGGTTTCGCAACAGGACGAGCTGGGATTTATCCGCTTCGGATCCCGTGTTGACATCTTTCTTCCCATTGGGACCAAAGTAAATGTAGAACTTTGCCAGGAGGTTACCGGCAGTCAAACCATACTTGCTGAACTATAATTTCGATCGTATGATCAAAAAGCATATCCCCAACTTCTTAACATCGCTCAACGTCCTTTGCGGTAGCATTGCAGTGGTTTTTATTTTGAAGGGAGCGCTTACAACAGCTGTAGTTCTGATATCGTTTGCCGCTATTTTTGATTTCATGGATGGCATGACTGCCAGATTGTTAAATGTTTATTCTACAATTGGCAAAGAGTTGGATTCGCTGGCCGATATGATCTCTTTCGGACTGGCGCCAGGATTAATCATGTACAAACTGCTTGAGACAAGCCTGTTCAAGGAAAATGTTTTGCCGGATCTTCAGTCAAATCTCTCCCTGACCGAATTATTAATCGTAGGAGTCGCCTTTTTGATCCCTATTTTCTCCGCATTGCGTTTAGCGAAATTCAACATCGACGAACGCCAAACCAGCTCCTTCATCGGCTTGCCAACCCCTGCAAATGCACTGTTTATCTCCTCCCTGGCGTTGATCCAGGAACATGGAACCATTCCGGGAATCGATCAACTATTGCTTTCGACCCCGGTTCTGCTTTTCATTACCGTTCTCTTCTCTTATTTGTTGGTAGCCGAGATCCCCATGTTCTCGCTGAAATTTAAGAACCTTGACTGGAAGAACAACCGGACCCAGTACATCTTTATTATTTGTTCGGTTTTATTGATTGCCACCCTGCAACTTTACGGTATTTCCACGATAGTCCTGCTTTTCATCGGCATTTCGATAGTCAGTGAATTGACAAAGAAATAGCGCATTCGTTCCTAAGATCACTCCTCCTCTTGGTGCCCTTCGTGTGTTCCTTCGCGCCCTTTGTGGTTAAATGTCTATTTTTTCACCACAAAGGTCCCCAAGGAAAACACAAAGGGTGCTCAAAGTATTTTGAATATTGCTTATAACCAAATGACCAACCAATTACCATGAGATTTAACCAAAAAATAAACCTTCCACGGTTCATCCTTCAGTGGAGTGTCATTGTGTTTTTACTATTTCTTGGAGCCAGAGCCTTCCTGCAAAGGGATTATATTCCGGATTTCGAAGCCTATTGCCCTTTCGGCGGAGTTCAGGCCTTAAGCAGTTACTTTTTAAGCAATTCGCTGGCATGCAGTATGACAACTACTCAAATTGCCATGGGTATTATGCTGATTATCGGTATTATCCTTTTCAGCAAGCTCTTCTGCGCCTTCATTTGTCCAATTGGAACAATCAGCGAATGGCTCGGAAATGTGGGGGACAAATTCAAAGTCAGCATTAAAATTTCCAGATCAGTGGATCTACTTTTGCGCTCCTTAAAATACATACTCCTCTTTGTTACCTTCTATTACACACTGGATAGCAATGAGCTTTTTTGCAAGAAATTTGATCCCTATTACGCCGTGGCTTCTGGGTTTAGCTTGGATGTTGTCTGGTACTTTGCCGTGGTCACGATCGTTCTGGTGATAGTCGGATCCATTCTTTTCAGACTCTTTTGGTGCAAATACATTTGTCCGCTTGGCGCCATCTCCAATATATTCAAATTCATCTGGTTCTTTATTGGAGTTGTGCTGATATATGTTATAATACTGGCAACAGGAATAAGGTTGTCATATGTTTGGCCATTGGCTGTCGTTTCAATAGGAGGATATCTGCTGGAGATCTTTGGCGGAAAATTGAATTTCTTTCCGGTTGCCAAAATTACCCGCAACGAATCATCCTGCACGAACTGTCGGTTATGTAGCCGCAAATGTCCGCAGGTCATTGATGTGGCCAAGTTGAAGGTCGTTACGGATGTGGATTGCAACCTGTGTGGCGAATGTCTCGAAGTCTGTCCCGAAAAAGATACCCTTCAGATCAACAGGCAAAGTGGGTTGAAATGGTTGCCGGTTATTGTGACCATCGTTTTGTTTGTGATCGGACTCACCTTAAGTCTCAATTGGGAACTGCCAACTATCGAACAGCGATGGGGATCCGCCACTGAACTGGAAAAAGCATCGGTTTTCACCCGGTCGGGACTCACCGAAATCAAATGTTTTGGCAGTTCCACCGCTTTTGCCAATAAAATGAGGGAAGTCACAGGAGTGCTGGGAGTTGCTACCTATGTTACCACACATACTGTCAAAGTTTGGTATGATCCAGCTATTTTAACTGATCTCAAAATTCAGGAGGAGATATTTACTCCCCAGAAGGCGCTTATTCGTGAACTTCCTGATTCCATCCAAAATATTAAAATGATTACCTGCCAGTTGGACAACTTCTTTGATCCCAACGACTTTTCGCACCTTACATTATTGCTGAAAGAAAAATCTGATGTTCTTGGACTCGAAAGTGTTTTCAGTTGTCCGGTAACAGTCAGACTATTCCTGCCGGGCAATTCCGATTTAAATGAAGCAACACTGAAAGAGCTTGTTGAAACCAAAACACTAAATATCAACACTAAAGAGCTATCTACTCATTTTGACCTTACTTTCAAATTGATTGGGACCCCTCTTATCCAATCCATCAGGCTGACGGAATATAAAAATAAGATGTTTGAACCTTACCAGAGAACCTTCAACTGGAAAAATAACTATCGTGAGACGATGCTTGACACGTTCAAGGTTCAGATTGATCCCAAACAATATGATATTGAGGCCTTGCCTTATCTCGTCAGCCATCTTTCCAACGACAATGGTGTGGTTGGTTTTCATTCAGTCATGGGCAGTACCTCAAGTATATATTTTAATATTATTTATCTAGACTCCCTTACAAACGGTACCTTAATCCTAAAAAACATGAAAAATGACACCCTTACCATCAATTACGAAGGGGGTGAGACCGGAAAAATTGCAAATAAATTCAAATTTTAAATATTCACCTAAATTCCAATCCAAAACAAAATTCATCATATTTCGATTGTTTTGTGACATTTTGTCGATATTTTTGTTGTATTAATAGATATTTGTATATTTGAGCCGAAATATTTAATCATATTGTATTCGGTTATTCAAAATATCAAACAAATAAAAATAGGATTGTATGTGTGGAATAGTAGGAATATTTGATATCAACACCCCTTCAGAGCAGTTGCGCATCAAGGCGCTCGAAATGTCAAAACGAATCAGGCACCGCGGTCCGGACTGGTCCGGTATTTTCGTAAATGACCGTGCCATTATTGCCCACGAACGATTGGCGATTGTCGATCCAACTTCAGGTGGCCAGCCTCTTTACAGCAAGGACCGGAATCTTGTGCTAGGCGTCAATGGAGAGATTTACAACCACAGGGAACTTAGAAATCCACTCGAAGCCAAATACGAATTTCAAACACAATCCGATTGTGAAGTCATTCTGGCCTTATACCAGGAAAAAGGCATTGATTTTCTCGAAGAGCTGAATGGAATCTTTGCCTTCGTACTCTACGACAGAAAAAAAGATTGTTACCTGATCGCCCGCGACCATATCGGAATCATTCCGCTCTACATGGGATGGGACGATTGCGGACAGTTTTATATCGCCTCGGAACTCAAAGCATTGGAAGGTGTTTGCAAGAGAATTGAAGAATTTCTACCGGGACATTACCTCTACAGCAAGGATGGTATTCCCAAAAAATGGTACAACCGCACCTGGGGAGATTATGAAAATGTAAAGGACAATGTTTCCAGTATCCCTGTTCTGCGCAAGGCGCTCGAAGATGCAGTTCACCGGCAGTTGATGTCGGATGTTCCATATGGGGTTCTTCTCTCCGGTGGATTAGACTCCTCCGTCATTTCGGCCATTGCCAAAAAATATGCCTCAAAACGGGTCGAATCAATTGACGATACCCAGGAAGCCTGGTGGCCACAATTGCACTCATTTGCCGTAGGACTCATCGGATCACCCGACCTTGCCGCCGCTCAGAAAGTTGCGGACCATATTGGCACGGTACACCACGAGGTGCACTTTACGGTACAGGAAGGATTGGATGCTCTCCGGGACGTAGTTTATCATCTTGAAACTTATGATGTTACCACCATCAGGGCATCAACACCCATGTATTTGTTATCCAGGGTCATCAAATCAATGGGGGTAAAAATGGTGCTTTCAGGTGAAGGGGCCGATGAAATTTTCGGCGGTTATCTCTATTTCCACAAAGCTCCCAATGCGCAGGCCTTTCACGAAGAGACCATCCGCAAATTGGGCAAACTGCACCTCTACGATTGTCTGCGCGCCAACAAATCGCTGGCAGCCTGGGGAGTCGAAGGAAGGGTGCCTTTCCTCGACAAAGAGTTCATGGATGTAGCCATGACCCTGAATCCGGAAGACAAGATGGCCAAAGATGGTAAAATGGAAAAATGGATCGTGCGCAAAGCATTCGAAGATTACCTTCCTGCCAGTGTCGCCTGGCGCCAGAAAGAGCAGTTCTCCGACGGTGTTGGCTACAACTGGATCGACTCGCTGAAGCTGATGGTTGCAGAAAAAGTGACAGACGAACAGATGAAAAACGCCAAATTCCGCTTCCCTATCAACACCCCGATGTCGAAAGAGGAGTATTTCTACCGCTCCATTTTCTCCGAACACTTCCCGTCAGACACGGCAGCATCCTGCGTACCTTCCGTACCATCGATCGCCTGCAGTACCCCGGAGGCACTGGCATGGGATCCCTCCTTCCGGAACAACGCCGACCCATCTGGAAGGGCGGTGAAGTCGGTGCATCTGGATGCCAATAAATAAGCAAAAAGGATAAAGTAAAAAGGATAAAGTGAAGACGCTGCGATCTTGATTTTTACCTTGACCGAAGGCAGAAATCTTGATCCTTTAGCGAATCCCACTTTATCCTTTATCCTTTATCCTTTATCCTTGGAAGATTGGTTCAGTTCTTTCCTTCAGACTGCAGTATCCGGAAGAGCTCATCCGGACTAACGTTCTCCACCAGTTTTCCGTTTTCGGAAATGGAAATCCGGCCGGTCTCTTCACTGACCACGATGGTGAAGGCATCGGTAACTTCCGACATTCCGATCGCGGCGCGGTGACGCAACCCCAACGCAGGACTAATCTCCTGACTGGAGGAGACCGGAAGGATGCAGCGTACTGCCTGAATTCGGTTGGATGTGACAATACAGGCACCGTCGTGAAGGGGAGAATTCTTGAAAAATATACTGGATATCAAGTCAGTACGAATCTCCGCATCGATATATTCCCCAGTTCTGACATACTCTTTCAATTCATTGGCTCTCGCTATGACGATGAGTGCGCCTGTCCTTGTTTTTGACATTTGAATGCAGGCATCTACGATCGATTTTATGCCCGAGGGAGAAATGTTTCTAAACTGGCCTGCAATGAGTGATCCAATGGAAATCTTCTTGTTGTTCCGGTAACTATTCCCCAACATCAAAAGGAAACGTCGGATCTCCTGTTGAAAAACGACGATGATGGCAATCATTCCCACTCCAAAAAGGTTGCTCAGGATCGATCCCAACAGCTCCATTTTTAAAGCCCTGACAACAATCCAGACCATGAAAACTATAAAAATCCCAAGAAATATGCTGAAAGTGACTGTCCCCCTGATCAAACCGTACAATTCGTACAGGAGAATGCCCACTAAAAAAATGTCCAATAGGTCTAGAAACTTGAGGTGTATAAAGAGTTCTGTCATACAATCACTTTTTTAATTCGGCGACCAGTTTGATGGTTTCAACCGCTTCCCTGACATCATGTACCCTGAGAATGTCGGCTCCTCCCATCAGCGCCAAGGTATTTAAAACGGTGGTCCCATTCAAGCTCTCTGCGGGAGAACTATCCAACAGCTTCCATATCATTGCCTTGCGGGAAACGCCTACCAGCAAAGGTAGTTCAAAAAGACGAAACGAATCGAGGCAATTCAAGAGTTCATAATTGTGACGCTGGTTTTTGCCGAAACCGAAACCTGGGTCCACGATGATGTCGTTTACACCCAACAACTTGAGGGAATTTAACTTTTCGGATAGATCGAACAGAATATCTTTGACCACATCGACGTAAAAGGGATGTATCTGCATCGTCTGGGGGGTTCCCTGCATGTGCATCAAAATATAGGGCAGACCAAGATTAGCAACGGTTGAGAACATTTCACCATCCATGGTTCCCCCGGAGATATCGTTGACCAAGAAACCGCCAATTTCATCGTAAATATTGCGCACTACACCTGAGCGAAAGGTATCGACAGAAAGAATCGCCTCAGGGAAATGGCTTCGGATCAATTTGACAGCAGGCAGCAGCCTGGCCAGCTCAGTTTCCTCAGAAACCTCAGCCGCACCGGGCCTTGTGGAGACTGCTCCCACATCGATTATTAATCCCCCTGACACCAAAATCTCTTCTGCCCGATGAAGTATCTCTTTTTCCATGTTGTACCGGCTCCCTTCGTAAAAAGAATCCGGGGTAAGGTTCAGGATCCCCATGACGACAGGCTCATCCAACTGGATTAGCTTCCCGTTCAACTGAAGGGATCTTTTTTTGCGGTAGAAAGGGTTTTCGATTTTCTGAAACAACATGAAACGGATCTTTGGTACAAACGAATAAGCAACAGGATACTACAATTCATCAGATTATCGATCCTAATTTGCTGTCTGTTGACAAAAATAGTAAATAAGCACACATGCAACCAATTATTGGGAATCAGCTTTACTTTGATTTCCAAATATCAATCAAAGTATTTTGTTGCCTAAAATACTTTGTGTTGCCTTTGTGTTTTACTTCGCGACCTTAGTGGTTAAGTTTTAAAATTTTACCACAAAGTACTCCAAGGATAACACAAAGGACGCGAGGTATTGAATCAATACCTTCAATTACAAAATACTAAATTGCCAACCATTTTTACTCAACAAAGTTGTTGCCAAATAAAAAAACAACTCTTTTGAAATAATCAATCTTTTTTAAAAAATAAATTATAAACTGATGAAAGATTTCGGAGCCACTATCAGGGAACTAAGGGAAGCAAAGAAATTGCCCTTGCGGGTAGTATCGGCCTACCTGGATATTGATCAGGCCATTCTCAGCAAAATTGAAAGGGGACAACGAAAAGCTGCAAAAGAGCTGGCGTTTAAACTTGCCGTCTATTTTCAGGTTAACAAAGACGATTTAATGCTTGCCTGGTTGTCAGACAAGATTTTATATGAAGTGGGCGATGAAGAGTTGGCCCCAGAAGCCTTGCAATTGGCTAAAGAAAAGTTGAATTACATCGCTTTTAGAAAGATTGACCGAAATAAAATCAAGAATCTAATAATTTCTGCCCTCAGCAATTTCAATTCGATTCATGCTGCCTGGATCTATGGCTCCTTCTCCAGAGGTGATGACGGACCAAAAAGTGACATTGACATAGCCATCAGGTTAGATGAAAAATTTAGTTATTTCGATCTGGCAGAAGTACAATTTCAACTGGAAAACCTAACGAAAAGAAAGGTTGATATTGGATTCCTGGACTCATTCAAACCATACATCCTTGAACATATTCAACCTGATTTAAAATTGATTTATGAAAGACCTACGTCTTGACTAATATCACACGAGTATTTCAACATTAAAATGGAAGCAGTCTGGCAAATCATTCAAAAGGATCTACCTGAATTGAAATTCATTATCCAATCCATACTTAAAACAGAATTTGGTCAACAACCGGAATTGCCGGTGGAATGATCTTAATTTTCAATGTACCACATTAGAATAGTCGCTCGTTCATCAGCTTTTTATATATTTGAAATGTCGTTTCCAAGAATTAAAAACACATCATTTAATTAGTAATAATTCTTTGTGAAACCTTTGTGCCTTAGTGCCTTTGTGGCAAAAAGAAACCGCCACTAAATCACTAAGGCTCACAAAGAAAAGACGAAAAACATATAAACCCCTATAGGTGAAAAAAACCAAAGAACAATACGACCATGTGATCGGCCTGTGCAGGGAAGTCTTTGTTAAAAAGATGAAAGATTACGGTACAGCGTGGCGAATTCTGCGCCCCTCCTCCATGACCGACCAAATCTTTATCAAAGCTCAACGAATCAGGACCATCGAAGAGACCGGCATCGCAAAAATCGATGATGATGCCCGTTCGGAATTCATCGGAATTATCAACTATTGTTCGCTTGCCCTCATTCAGTTGGAATTGGGTTCAAAAGAGGAAGAACTGCCACACGACAAGGCCGAGGCCATGTACCTGGCCAACCTCGAGAAGGCCAAAAAATTGATGCTCGACAAAAATCACGACTATGGGGAAGCGTGGCGAAAAATGCGCATCAGCTCCTTTACTGACCTGATACTCATGAAGATCAAACGCACCAAGCAGATCGAAGACAATCTTGGCAAGACACTGGTCTCGGAGGGAGTCGATGCCAACTACCTGGACATGATCAACTATTCGGTCTTTGCACTGATCAAAATGGAATTTGAACCTGAACAATGAAGTCACTTACCAACATTTCGCGCTGGATCTTCGGACTGGTTTTTATCTTTTCCGGATTTATAAAAGGCATTGATCCCTGGGGATTGGAGTACAAACTGGCAGATTATCTTCCCTCTCTGGGACTTGGCAGTCTTCGCTTTCTGGCACCTTCCGGGTCTTACCTTCTTCCCCTGGCAGAATTTTTAATTGGGGCAGCCATGCTACTCTGCGTCAAAATCCGGCTGAGCTCGCTGCTCGGACTAATCTTCATGGCATTTTTCACTCCATTTACGCTTTATGTCGCCATTAAAAATCCGGTCACCGATTGCGGATGCTTTGGCGATGCCCTGGTAATTACCAATTGGGAGACCTTCTACAAAAATATTCTCCTTTCGGCCATGGTCCTGCTTGTATTTATTAGGCGGGAGAGCATCAAGCCAGTGATTCTTGGGAAATGGCGTTATTACAGGATGGCCATCATCACCACTATCTATATTGGTTTTGTCACCTGGTCCTACAGGCACGATCCGGTTTTCGACTTCAGACCATACAAGGTTGGCGTCAACATACCCAACAGCATGAAGATCCCGGAAGGGGAAAAGGCGGATGTATATGCCAACAGCTTCTTATACAGAAACAAGCAAACCAATAAAGTGCAAAAATTCACAGATACCGACTATCCCTGGAAGGATACGGCAAACTGGAAATTCGAGTCGATGGGCGAAGCTGTATTGGTCAAAAAGGAATATACGCCGCCGATCCATGATTTTCAAATCCGTACAGCCCCCGGTGACGATGTAACCAGTTTCTTCTTTGCCGACGACAAGCCCACCTTTTTTCTGATAGCCGCCAATCTTGCAAAGAGTTCGCTCAAGAAACAGGAGCTTCTCAATGGGATGGCCGCATGGGCGAGATTTTCGGGCTACAAATTTGTTTGTCTCACTTCCACAACCGGACAGAGGTTGGAAGATTTCAAAAATATCGCGCACCCAACCTATGAATTTCTTTTTGGCGATGAGGTGACGCTAAAAACCATCGTCAGGGGAAATCCCGGACTGCTTTACCTCCGTAGCGGAACCATCATGGGCAAGTGGCATTACAATGATATTCCTTCCATACAAGAGATGACCCGGTTGGTTTCCAACGTAACCAAATAGTTAAATCGTCGGTAACTGTTGCAAACCATTCGTTACTTAAATAGCTGGTTTCTATCTTTGCTGCCTGATCATTAACTTAGAAATTTAAATATCACCGACCATGAGGAAGAAAATTGTAGCCGGGAACTGGAAATGCAACACCACACTTTCCGAAGGTATTGCACTGGCAAAACAAGTTAGTAATTTGGTAGTAGAAAAAGGGGCAACAGATGTTGTTGTCGTATTGGGAACGCCCTTTACCCATCTTGCGAGCGTCGCCACCAATGTTGATTTAAGCAGGGTTGCTGTTTCCGCACAAAATTGCGCAGCCGAAGCAAAAGGGGCATTCACCGGCGAAGTTTCCGTATCGATGATTCAATCTACCGGAGCCGCCTACGTCATTCTTGGACACTCCGAACGCCGTGAATATTACCACGAAACGAGCGAGATTCTGAACAAGAAAGTAGCTCTCACCCTTGCACAAGGTTTGACTCCCATCTATTGCTGTGGCGAGGCGCTTGCCATCCGTGAAGCCGGAACTGAAAACCAATTCGTTCAAAAGCAACTTGAGGAGACTGTCTTCAATCTTTCAGCAGAAGATTTCGGGAAAATCGTCATTGCATACGAACCAATCTGGGCCATTGGAACAGGGCGTACAGCCAGTTCACAACAGGCGCAGGACATGCTCTCTTTTATTCGTCAATTAATTGCAAAGAAATACAATCAGACAATAGCGGCAGATTGCTCCATCCTCTATGGTGGCTCTTGCAGTCCGGCCAATGCGCAGGAACTCTTCAGTCAGCCCGATATTGATGGTGGTTTGATCGGAGGCGCCTCGCTTAAGGCAGACGATTTCCTGGCGATCATCAACGCCTACTAGCAAAAGCTACTCCTCTTTTAGTGATTAATCACCTGAAGTAGAGCCATTATGGTTCACGCAAAGTCCGCATAGAAAGACGCAAAGTATTACAAATAAAACTTTGCGTCTTTTGCGTTTTCCTTTGCGTACTTTGCGTGAACCTTTTAGTTAACCAATGAGAACAAATAACCTATTTTTATACGAAAGTCGGAGATTTTCTACCTTTCGTATATTTTTTTCTGCGCTATTGTAAAGGCTTCCCAATCATTTTGGTACTTTTGAAGTTGAAATCCGTATACCTACCAAAACAATCCGGTGCATGAGAAAATTTCTGATCTTGTTCTCCTTTTTCTGGCTATTGGCCAATCTTGCATCGGCCCATAACCTCAAAGGCAATATCAAAGACAAGAGCGGTCAGCCTATCCCCTACGCGACCGTATTTTTCAAAGAGGGATCGCAGGGTACCACCACCAACGAGAACGGGGATTTTGAAATCCTCCTCCCATCCGGGAATTATACTGTGACATACCGTAGTTTGGGCTTTAAGCCAAAAACCGAAACACTCACCTTAACAAACAAACCCATCACCATCTCAGTAGTTCTTGAGGAGCAATTTCAGGAGATACAGGAGATCAGTATAAATGCAGGCATAGACCGTGCATATCCGATCATGCGCAAAGTGATCAGTCTCTCCTATGTTCACCTCAACCAGATGCAAAGTTACGGTGCGACGGCCTATCTTCGTGGCACCATCAAGGTCGAAAATATTCCGGGAATTTTTAGAAATCAGCTCAAAAAACAGAACATCGACATAAAATCAGGCGACATACTCGTACAGGAGAGTGTCAACCAGATCACCTTCAAGGCGCCGGATAAATATGACCTGCAGATCAAGTCCATCAACTCATCCTTCCCGAAAGGAATCGATTTCCAGGTTACCGACATGCTTGGATCCAGCCTTTACCAGGACAATATTGATGTTTTAATATCCCCGGTAGGGAAAAATGCATTTTCCCACTACGACTTTACCTACGAAGGGTTCAACTACGAAGGGAAGAATATTGTGAATAAGATCAAGGTGACTCCCAAGCGGAAAAGCAAACTTCTCTTTGAGGGAACAATCTATATCATGGAAGATTACTGGTGTCTGAAGCAGGCAGATCTAAACTTTGAAACACCCGTCGGAACCGTTAACCTTTTCATGACCTACGATGAAGTCTCCCCCTCCATCTGGCTCCCGGTCAGTCATAAATTTTCTTTCGATGCCAGCATGATGGGGATCAAAGGCAGCGGAAAATTCACCACTTCGATGCGTTACACGGATCTTCATTTCAACCAGAATGTTTTGGATATGCTCAATCTCACGACACGGACTCAAGCCATTGTTCAGACTGACAAACCAGTAGCATCCAAATCCGTTCCTCAGAAGAAACCTTCAAAATCGCTCGTAAAGAAAAAGGAGAAAATTGATCAATTGCTCGAAAAGAAAGATCTGAGTACCCAGGAGATGAGCAAACTTTCGCGTTTGATGCAATCGGCCAATGCAAGATCGGGTAACGACTCCCTGAAAACACTTGAGATCACTGAATCGGTGAAAGTAAAGATCGATCCGAAGGCAGCCAACCGGGACACCTCCTTTTGGAATTCATTAAGGCCAATTCCACTGGCTGCTGAAGAGTTACAGAGCTTCCAAAAACGGGACTCTATAACCCTTTCGGAGCTTAGCAAACCCAAAGTAGTCACCATTGCCAAGAGAAAGTTTAATCCCGGGATTTTTGCCCCTTTCTTTCTGGGCAGCAAGAAAAATTTCGCTGATTCTACCTGGCATTTTTACTACTCCGGGCTTTTCAACCTCAGCAGGGTGAAGTTCAATCCAGTTGATGGCTTTACCGTTACCCAGGAAATTGCCTTTACAAAAAATTTCAAACCTGGCCGTTCCCTCGAATTCAGGCCAACGATTGCCTATGCCTTCAGCCGTGAAACAGCAATGGGAAACCTGGGCATCAAATACACCTATGCTCCCATGCACCGTGGAAAGTTTGAACTAAATGCGGGTAGGTATTCTGAAGATTTCAATTCCCGGGAGAGCGCTATTTCCCCATTTATCAACAGCGTCTCCTCCCTTTTCTTCAAGACCAATTTTGCCCGTTATTACGAAGACCGCTATATCAAAATGGCCAATCAGGTCGATTTGATTAACGGATTGGTTTTGAACACAAAACTCGAATGGAAAAAGATTGGTCAGCTGGAGAACTCAACCAATTACTCTTTCATTGAAAAAAAGGACGATTATCAGCTTAATCTACCCGCCAACGATGAGGTTAATGCCAGTCAATTGGCCAACCAGGTCTCGGCAAAATTCGGCGTAAGACTCGAATACACACCAAGATATTATTATAAAATTCGCAATGGCATCAAAACAATGTCACACTCCTATTTCCCTACATTTTATGTTGGTTATGAAAAAGGAGTCGGTAACATCTTTTCCAGTACTTCGGATTTTGATTATCTGAATGCCGGAATCTCCCACGCAATTGATTTCAGTCAATCATCAAGCCTCCACTGGGACATAAACGCCGGATTGTTCACCAACAACCATCAGCTTCATTTTTCTGATTTTGCGCATGCTCAGACCCAAACCAGTCCGGTTCTTCCGCATGAATACCGACACTCTTTTTATGTACCGAATTACTATGCGCTCTCTACTGCCGACCGATTTCTCAATGGCTTCATCTCCTACAAATCTCCGCTGATCTTGCTGAAATATCTACCTGTCCTAAGCAATACGCTCTGGAGGGAGATGATCTGGGCAGGCTATTACAGTTCACCGGGAATTCCCTTCCATACAGAGTTTGGCTACACACTTTTAGAGGTATTTTATTCGACCAATGTGGGGGTCTTTGTTGGATTCGATAAGATGAATTTTACAAAGGTGGGGATTAACATGGCCTTCCGGATCTCCTATTGAAAATGTGAAAATGAACCTTTCATCTTTAATTTGTAATTTGTAATTTTTAATTATCCTCTTGTAACTTGGCTCTAAGCACTTTAGGTATTTTAGTTCACTTTAGCTCACTTTAGTCACTTTCTAATGGAATACACAAAGATTACTTGCACCCTAAAAGAAGACAATGAAATTGCCCGCGAACTGCTGATGCAGGAACTTGGCAATGTTGGTTTCGAAAGCTTTGTCGAAACAGATGATAACATTGAAGCCTACATTCCATCGGCAAATTTTACCCCGGAAATTCTTGTCGAAGAAAACCTTCAAAAGAATGAGTATTTCTGTTTTGACTTTATCCTGGAGGTGATTGCCGATCAAAACTGGAATGAAGTTTGGGAACAAAACTACTTCGAGCCACTGCTGATTGAGGACCAATGCATGATTCGTGCCCCCTTCCACGAAACATATCCCACGGCCAGATACGAGATTATCATCAATCCCAAAATGGCCTTCGGAACCGGCAACCACGAAACGACCCACCTGGTGATCAGGGCAATTCTGGATCTGGAACTGAAAGGGAAAGAGGTTCTCGATATGGGGTGTGGCTCCGGCATTCTGGCGATCCTTTCGGCCATGAAGGGCGCAGCAGCAATCACCGCCATCGACATTGACGAATGGTCGACCAACAATACCATTGAAAATGCCGGACTCAACCATATCGGCAACATCCTGGTAAGACAAGGTGACGCAAGTCTGCTGACAGATCAGAAATTTGACGTTATTTTGGCCAATATTCAGCGCAATATACTTTTACAGGATATGGCGGCCTACCGGAAGGTATTGAAAAACGGAGGATTATTGATCATGAGCGGATTCTATGCCACTGATCTGGAAGCCATTGAAGAGATGGCCAACTCGCTTGGATTGAAAATGACAGGCTCTGCCGAACGGTCAAACTGGTGTGCTGCCAGTTTCAGATTGTAAAGTTACCCGTTTCCCGAACTCCACTACCTCCATATCCTTGATTTGATCTCCGTCAATGGTAAACCGCACCATGGTCCTCACCAGATGAAATCCTTGCTGTCCTGCAGCCCCCGGATTGATGTGCAGCAATTGATATTTTGGATCAAAAATTACCTTAAGGATATGGGAATGGCCCGCTATGAAAAGTTTAGGCGGATTGCTTTTAAGGAGTGGAAGCAATTTTCTTTCGTAATGACCGGGATAGCCGCCAATATGGGTTATCAGGACATCCACCCCTTCACATTGGAATCGTAAAAGCGTGGGGAACTGAACCCTTAACTCTGCCCCATCGATGTTGCCACATACGGCTTTCAGCGGTTTGAGCTGCACCAAGCGGTCGGTTACCGAAAAGCTGCCAATATCGCCCGCATGCCAGATTTCATCGCACTCCCCAAGCAATCGGATCATTTGATCATCCAGGAAACCATGCGTATCCGACAAAAGGGCGATTCGTCTCATATTTTAGCTACAAAAAAAATTACACAGAGGAATTGTCTGATCAATTGAAAATTCATTGGGATTGATCATTTCGGCAATTGGCCAATTAAATTGAGGAAAGAGGAGTTACACAGAGGGAAAAATCGCTTGCGATTTTTAAGCTCAGTGAACTCTGTGTATTTCTCTAAAATTTAAGCAGTTACCAAAATATTATATGCATATCGAATTCTGGAAGAAGCTAAATTATTCTCTGTGTAATATTTTTTTGCTACATAATCAGCAACTTATCCGCCATGGCATCCGCCAGATCGACGCACATTTGAAACTTCTCCTGCTTCAGGGAACCCTTCTCCTCGACCGGTTCGTAAATGGTTTCCCAATTCATGTGCTCGGCAAACCGTTTCAGGTTACTGACACCGCCACCATTCCAGAGGAAGTTGCCGAAAATGGCAAAATAGTTGTTCTTGATGGCCATGTGTTCGATGGTTGCAAGGAGTGTCTCAACATTGGGGAATAGGGCATTGTTGTAGGCGCAGCTACCGATGATCAACCCCTTGTACCGGAAAATATCGTTGATGATGTAGGAAGGATGGGTCTTGGAAGAGTCGTAAACGCGGATGTTCTTAATCCCTCTTTCGCTCAGTTGACGGGCGATGACCTCGGCCATTTTCTGTGTGTTTCCATACATGGAGCCATAGACGATGATGCACCCCTGCTCTTTTTCGTATGAACTCCAACGGTTGTAACGGCTCAACACCCACTCCAGGTTTGTACGCCAGATCGGACCATGGGTAGCCGCAATCATTTTTATATCGAGTGGCGCAAGTTTTTTAATGGCCCGCTGGGTATGCGGACAATATTTTCCGACAATGTTGGTAAAATAGCGCATCACATCCACCTCATAAAAATCGAGATTGAGTTCATCGTCAAACACACCGCCATCCAACGTGCCATAACTTCCGAAAGCATCACCTGAAAAGAGGATTTTGTGCGTTTCATCGTAAGTAACCATGGTCTCGGGCCAATGAACCATCGGTATAGTTTGAAATTGCAATTTTACTTTCCCTAAATCCAGCATCGAGTTATCGTGAACCTCCAAAACTTTCTCCAGATTGAAGCCCAGGTTCTCTGCAATGCCAAAAGTTTTTTTGTTCCCAACCAAGATAATATCCGGATATCTGGCAGCGATGGCCTTCATCGAGCCCGAATGGTCAGGTTCCATGTGGTTGATGATCAGGTAATCGATCTGCCTCGATCCGATAATGCCCTCTATTCTGGCAATATAATCTTCGATGTACTGGCGCTCCATGGTATCGACCAGAGCAACCTTTTCATCCACAATTAAATAGGAGTTATATGAGATCCCGTCGGGGATGGGCCAGATATTCTCAAACAGGGCGGTACGACGATCGTTGAAACCCAGAAAATAGATGTTATCGGCCAATTTGATCTGATGCATATTTAGAATTTTTTTCTGCTGATTTGAAATACAAAAATACTATTTTATCACTTACAGCCCTTCTGAAATCAAAAAAGCTTACACAGAGAAAAACGTCTGCTTCATTGACAAATTTCCTAAGGGTGTATATTGCAACAACTTTAAACTTTAGTACAGATGAGGGAAGAAGAGTTCACAGAGAAAAAATCGCTTGCGATTTTTATCTCAGCGAACTCTGTTTGTTTCTCCATAATTTAAAAAAATGCAATGTTTTAGATTCAAACTGAAAAATGATTATTAAATAATTATTCTCTGTGTTATATTAAACATATTCTGAATTAAACAGTCTGTTTAGGGTATTGCTTTAAAATTGTATTTTTGACCTGATAAATGAGCAAACTGAAACGAAAGATTACCAAAAAAGGCAAGTCAAAAAAGGGGGTTCAACCGCTCCTTCTGACTTGTAAGAAAGCTATTTTCAATACAGGAAACAGCATCAAACAGAATTCCCTGCAAGGATTTGGGCGAGTATATGCAGCTTTTCGCGGAATCGGCATAGGAAACAGCATCAAACGAGTTTTCTTGCAAGGCTATGCGGTATTTCTCAGCATCGAAATCAGAAAAAAATTAGCAGCCCTCCTGGTCATCCTATTCCTGTTTGCAACCATCTGGATCAGTAATTTTTACAACGGCCTCTACAGTCCGAATGTGACCGGCAACTACATGCTTTTCATCCGCGACAAAGACAATTTCGATCAGGTGGTCAAACAGTTGCAAGAGAATGGATGCCTCACAAAAGTTGAAACTTTCAGGAGGTTTGCCCGACTCAAGGATTACGATCTCAATTTGCATCCTGGGGCCTACAAAGTTCAAAAGGGATGGAGCAACAACCAATTGATCAACCTCCTCAGGTCGGGGGCACAAACACCTGTGATGGTCACTTTCAACAGCATCCGGACGCTCGAAGAACTGGCCGGAAAAATTGCACGGCAGTTACAATGCGATTCACTCTCCTTTATCAGACTTTTTAAAAACGACTCAATTCCCGTGAAGCTAGGCTTTAAAAAAGAGACCCTGCCGGCGCTGTTTATCCCCAATACCTATTCATTTTATTGGACGACCACCCCTCAGGCATTTCTAACCCGGATGAAACGGGAATACGATAATTTCTGGAACGATGCCAGAAAAGAGAAGGCGAAAAACGCCGGCCTAACAACAGATCAAGTGGCAACATTGGCCTCCATTGTGCAGGAAGAGAGCAACAAGGCCGAAGATAAGCCGGTCATTGCAGGAGTTTACCTCAATCGTCTTCACAAAAACTGGCCGCTACAGGCCGATCCAACCATCCGCTTTGCGTTGGGCGATTTCGGAATCCGCAGAATCCTTACAACCCAGCTTGATGTAGAAAGTCCATACAACACTTACAAAAATCCGGGACTTCCACCGGGACCGATCAACATCCCGGAGATCTCTTCCCTCGACGCAGTACTGAACTTCAAGGTGCACGACTACTTCTATTTCTGCGCCAAAGAGGATTTTTCGGGGTACAGCAATTTCGCCAAAACATTATCCGAACACAACAGAAATGCACGAAAATATCAGGAAGCGCTGAACAAGATGAAAGTCTACAAATGAGCAAAAACAACCTCTCCCCTACCACAAATTACACAGATTACACAAATCGAAAAAACAATTGGGATCGTGCATAGACCCTGAGCGGAGCGGAAGGGCCGAGGATCAAGGTGTGTTGATATGAGCAGGGGACTGGGACGACTAGGAAGACTTGGACGAAGGGGACGAAAAAACGAAGTCATGAATACCAACTATATCGAATCAAAGAATTTCACCAAAACCAATTTCACAGCAGAACCGCTGCCCAAAGGGGAATATGAGAATTGCATTTTCTCGGATTGCGACCTTTCCAACTGTGATCTCTCCGGTTGTACTTTCATCGGATGCAGCTTTAGCGGCTGCAATGTAAGTTTGGCAAAAGTCTCAAACAGCGCGTTCCAGGAGGTTCGCTTCACAGTTTGCAAATTGGTTGGAGTCCATTTCGAAAACTGCAATTCCTTCCTTTTATCCATTCATTTCGACCACTGTACGCTTAACCTCTCCTCTTTCTACAAACTCACTCTCCGGAGAAGCAGTTTCAAGAATTGTGCCTTACAGGAGGTCGATTTTACGGAAGTTGATCTGAGTGGTCGTTCTTTCGACAATTGCGATTTAACCGGCGCCATCTTTGAGAACAGTAACCTGGAAAAAACAGATTTTCGCACCGCGTACAATTACTCAATTGATCCGGAACTCAACAGGATGAAAAAGGCCAGGTTCTCCATACCGGGTGTTGCAGGCTTATTGGGGAAATACGGGATAGAAATTGATTGATAAAATTCTCTTACTCCACCACCTGCACTTCCCTCTCCAGCACTACCCCGAACTTCTCAAAAACATCTTGCTGAATCGCCATCGAGAGATCCAGAATTTCAGCGCCCGTTGCTCCGCCTAAATTGACCAGTACCAGCGCCTGCCTGTCATGCACAGCAGCGTGCCCCTGACGCCTGCCTTTCCAACCCGCCTGTTCGACCAGGAATCCGGCGGCTATTTTTACCTCTCCTTCGGTGGTGGGATAGCATGGCAAACCCGGAAGGAAATCTGCCAGCGAAGCTGCCTCCGCCGAAGAAAGCACCGGGTTCCTGAAGAAACTACCTGCATTACCAAGAATTTTCGGATCAGGTAGTTTGGATCTCCTGATCTGAATCACCGCATCCCTTGCATTTTGCAGCGAAAATTCGCCAAATTCTTTCATAATTCGGTTCAGATCACCGTACCCGGAGACCACTTCTCCCCTCTTTTGAAGCCTGAAAACCACAGAGGTAACCATGAAACGGTTTAGCATTTGTTCCTTGAAAATGCTTGACCGGTAACTGAACAGGCACTGCTCCCTGTTATAACTTTCAATTTCAGATGTTTCAAGATTCAATCCATTTACCTTAACGATGACTTGCTCAACTTCCACTCCGTAGGCGCCAATATTTTGTACCGGTACAGCCCCGACTTTACCCGGGATCAATGATAAGTTTTCAACACCGTACCATCCTTTTCCTACACAATATCCCACAAAATCATCCCATTCAACACC
>JALOCD010000061.1 GCA_023228025.1 Prolixibacteraceae bacterium
AGCAAATCATCTCTGTTTTACAATTAAATTTCAAATAATTATTCTGATAAATGGCAGTATTACAAGCATTTAATAATGAGTAAGAAAATATATTTGGGCGGTCTATGCGCTTATACCAATAAAATTAATCTTCCCTATTTCATTGTGACTGATCCTAATTTTGTTTACATATTTTTCAATCTTATTTCAGTACTCTCCACTTTTAACTCTCCACTTTTAACTCTCCACTTTTAACTCTCCACTCTGTCACCTCCGTCATTTTAGTCTCTCCGTCCCAATTTCCCAATTTCCCAATTGTTTCAACTCCTCGCCTCCGGTAACTTTATCGTCACGTTTGTCCCTTTTTTTGGTTCACTTTGAAACGCAATATCACCCTTCATCTCCTTGATTATCCCAAAAGTAATTGAAAGTCCCAAGCCGGTTCCTTTCCCGGCCTCTTTGGTAGTGTAAAAAGGTAGCATAATTTTCTCAAGCTCTTCGGGTTTAATCCCAATTCCATTGTCCTTCACTTCGACGATAATTAGCTTGTTCAATTTGTAGGTACGGATCGCCACCCGTTTTTCCATTTGGATGTCAAGGATTGCTTCCAACTCCTCAATTGCATCCTTCGAATTGATAAGCAAATTGAGAATAACCTGCTCGAACTGGTAAGTATTTCCGAAGGCCGGAGGCAAAGATTCGCTCAGGTCGATATCCAACTCAATCATTTTGTGCCTGAATTGTTCGGAAATCATTGAAGCGGCATTTTTAATACTCTCGTTTACTTCAAAGGAGGAGTAAATGGCATCATCCTGGCTACGGGAAAAAACCCGAACGTGGTCGATAATATTTTTGATGCGAAAAATATTGTCGTAGATCTTTTCGGTCTTCTTTTCAAGATAGCTTTTGGGGAGTGATTCCTCTTTGGAAGCGGCTAAAAGCATGTTGTCAAAGAGTATGGACAACGTATTCAGCGGTTGGTTAATCTCATGGGCAATACCGGTTGCCATCTCCCCCAGGGTTGTCATCCGGTCGTTGTGGATCATTTGACGTTCCAACTTCTTCCTGTGGGTAATGTCATGAATAACGATCATAAAAGCGATCGATTCCCCGTTCTTCCCCTGGATCAGGGTAGAGCTGATCTCAGAAATAAATGGAATCTTGTTTTTATTCTGTAATTTCAGTTCAAAACTTTGGACCAACCCTTCTTCAAGCGTCTTGTTGTAAATATCCCTGAATTTTGATTTTAAGCCCGAAGGTAAGAACCGTAATATATGTTTGCCAATTAACTCGTTTTTCCCATCTGATCCGTAAAGTTCAATGCCTATTTCCGATACATCGGTAATAATTCCTTTCGTATCCACGATGATGATCCCTTCGGGGGAGGCATTCAGCAAGGTCCGGTACTTCTCTTCCGATTTCATTAAGGCATCAGCAGCCATTTTATTTTGGGTGATGTCTTTGCTAAAACAGAGATATTGTTCATCACTCAATTTCACACCGTCAACGGTGCACCATCTTGTCTTCCCGTTTCTGTGCCTGAATGTTAATTCTGTGTTGGCGGTCCCGGTGTTAAGTAATTTCATTAAAAATGAGTTCCATTTTTCCTTACTTCCCTCCGGGATCAAATCTTGAAGGGGCATTTGATTAAGGTCTTCTTTGGGATAACCGGTTATGCTGCTAACAGCATCGTTCATCTCCAGATAACGGCCCTCCCTGTTCATGATAAATACCCCATCGGGTGCATGTTCAATAAAACTTTTGAATTTTACCTGACTATCAGCAAGTTCAGCATTCGATTTGGAGAGGTTGTCTTCAAATTTTTTCAGCAGCATGAGGTCTTCAGGAAGGTTCATTCGCTGATTGTACAATTCGAGGAAAACATTGATTTTGCTTAACAGGATCCCTCTGTTGACCGGCTTAAAAATATAATCCACTGCGCCTGACTCATAACCCTTTAATATCTCAACCTGATCCTGGTAGACTGCCGTAAGAAAGATGATGGGAACAATGGCCCCCAGTCTGTTTTCATTGATTTTTAAGGCAAGTGTGTAGCCATTCATCTCTGGCATTTGTACATCAATAATGGCCAGGGCCAATTCCTTATTTTTAATCAATTCCAGGGCTTTGGACCCAGAATTGGCTGAGATGATTGTCGCCTTTGCCGATTTAAGGACGATTTCCATATAGGTCAGCATCTCCTTTGAGTCGTCTACAATCAGTATAAAAGGTTGTTCCATGCGATCTATATTGTTTGAAATGTTTGAAATGTTTGCCCCTAGGCCCCTCGACTTCGCTCTGGATACCACTTCGCTCGGGGACCGGCACATCTCTCGTCATTAAGCTTTATCCCTCTCCCAGTCCTCTCCATGTCCCCGTATCCCTGAGCGTAGCCGAAGGGTAATGTTTTTTGGAGCGGCCCGGGTCCCCGAGCGAAGCCGAGGGGCAAAGAGCATAGCATGATCCGGTGCCCGAGCGAAGTCGAAAGGTAAACCCCTAATTTACCAATTTAAGTGTAAAAAAGAATGTACTTCCTTTGTTCTCGACACTTTCTACCCATATCTTTCCCTCTTGTCGCTCTATTAATTCTTTACAGATCAGGAGCCCAAGACCGGAACTGGCTTCCCCACCGGTTCCTTTTCTGCTCACCTGTTCGTTGAGTTTAAAAAGTTTGTTGCGTAACCCATCGTCCATTCCGATACCGTTATCCGTCACAGATATAAGTATTTCATTGTCTATTACAGATTTGGTATTTAAAACCACTGATCCTTTTGCATTGGTGTATTTTATAGCGTTGGAGATCAAATTCCTTAAAATTGTTTCGGTCATCCTTATATCACAGTTAACGGTAAAGGTTTGTTCAAGACTGAGTTCCAACGTAATATCTTTGCGACGAGCGGATTCTGTAAATGGATCTATGCTTCTCTTAATGAGACTGTTGAGCGATGTCGGCTCCGGATGGTATTCCGAATTTCCCCTGCGTAAAACAGACCACTCAAGCAGGTTTTCCAAAAGTTGATAAAGGTTGGAGGCAGACAAGAACAATGACTTTGTTATATCCTCTATTTCAGACATCGTCATGTTGTTGATATCTTCGGACATTACCTCTGCCAATCCAAGAAAGGAGCTTAATGGACTTCTCAAATCATGTGCCAATATGGCAAAGAACTTATCTTTCTCTGTGTTGCTCAGCAGAAGTTGTTCATTCTGAAATTTGAAATTTTGTTCACTTTCCACCAATGCAGCCTCAAAATTTTTGGTCTTTGTGATGTTGTTGACAGTTGTGATAAAATGTATGGGAAGACCGTTTGCATCCCTGTGAAGAAAAGTATGAATATCCCCCCAAACGGTTGATCCATTTTTGTGAAGATATCTTTTTTCCCAACGTACTGATTTTTCATGACCGGTTATTATTCTATTTAGGAGGGCGTGGTTGCAAGCGATATCATCCGGATGAGTGTATTCGGCCCATTTTTTATTTATAAGTTCCTCCTTTGTGTATCCAAGCATCTCACAGAATGCTGTATTGGGATACAGCCGGTTATCCATTGATGTGATAGACATCCCAACCGTTGAATGTTCAAACAGGTTTCGAAAAATTTCGTCTCCGTTGATATTGTTCAGAATATCCATTTTAGAAGATAGAATTGTTGTTTCCAATTATTTTTTTGGGAGTGAAATGTTAAATATGGAGCCTTGACCTTTACTTGAATGCAATTTTATCTTTCCGCCTAGAAGCGTGACAATTCCTTTCACGATGGAAAGCCCCAAACCGCTTCCTTCATATAGTCTTGTTGAAGAAAAATCTTCCTGCATAAAGGAGTCGAAAATCGATTCCTGTACATTCTCTGCGATTCCAATTCCGGTATCCTGCACAAACATGGTCAGGTAATCTTCTTCCATCTTCAATCCAATGACGATAGATCCCCTTTCAGTAAATTTCAAAGCATTGCCAACCAGATGGTTTAAAATTTTATGAATCAATTCGGGATCAGAGTAGATGGTTGTCTGTCTGAGATGAGCCGGGATCTCTGAACGAATTGTGATATTTTTAGCCTGGCAAGGTGCATCATATTCAAAGACGATCTCTTCAATTTTTTGTGCGAGGTTGAAATGATTTGGATTAATCTCCTGGTTACCGGTAACAATCAACGAAATATCCAGGTAGTCGTCGATGGTATGGATCAATCGCTCACTGCTCTCCTGGACAACTGTAAGGAACCTGTTTTTTTCTTCAAGCGACAACTGTTCATTGGCAATGATTTCGCCAAAACCGATGATTCCATTCAAAGGAGTCCTGATTTCATGGGAAATGTTGTTCATGAATGCTGTTTTCAGTTTGTTGCTGGCCTCCGCTTTAATTCTGGCTTCAACAAGCGACTGCTCTATGGTAATCTTCTCTTGTAAATTGGCCAGCATACCGGTGAAAATTTTTAGTGAGGAGATGTCTGAATCATTCCATTTTCTATTTGGGCTGACCGTGTCAAATCCAACAAATCCCAAACAATTTTTTTGTGAAATCATTGGAATAGTGATAATTGATTTTATCTCTGAGGAGTTTACAAAACCATGAATCCTATTGTCGTTTTCAAGTTTTGTGAGATTTTTGACAACGGTAGGCTCACCATGCTTATGCTTTTCTACCCAATCAGACACGAGTGAAGTTGAAATATTTGCCCGGTTCTGGAGAAGTGATGCTACATTGTTACTGCACCACTCATGGGTATTTGACATTGTTTCATCGTCAAAATTGTACCTGAAAATGTAAGCCCGGTCGACGCCAGTATATTCTCCAATTTGACGAAGCGAGTCGTTTATTACACCATCCGTTTCCGAATCAGCGATATAGATATAGCGCGAGGCAAGATTCATCAGAATTTTTTGAAAACCTGATTGATAAAGGAGATCATGTTTCATTTCGATCGATTCAGACACATCGCGGATGATGGCCAGTACATGAGATTTGTCCAGCGTGGATAGCCTAACTTCATAGTGTTTTACATTTCCCGGAAAATTCATTTCAAACTGATGTGTTATCAATTCGTTGGATTGGAGGCAGTTATCCAGTAATTTGTAGAGTTCAACAGCTTCTGCAGGCTCAAAAAGATGTTGAAGGGAGGAGCCAACAACCTCCTCTTTTGTTAAGAAAAGGCGATCATTGTTTGAAGAAAAGAAATCAGTAAAAATACCCTTGTTATTGATAACGAGTATAATATCCGGCATTGCCAGAATGATCGCATTTAATTTGGTGGCTGCAAAATTTCTTTCACGTTCAGTATTGATCAGATCGGAAACATCTTTGATGACAACCAGTTTCCCTGGTTTGACTTTGTTGTTTTTTTCGAGTTCAAGAATTTGAATATCATAGAAATATGACATTTCACCTTCGAGATGATGTGATTCTAGATTGCCTGATTGGTTGTTCTGAATGAATTGCATCATCTCCGGCCATTGACTTAGAAATTCGGGAATCTCTTTACCGAGATCAGAATTCATCAGACTGAATTGCCGGCAGGCAGCTAAATTGAAATCAATCAACCGATTATTCATGTCAAAAACGAGTATCCGGTCTTGTATCTTTTCGAACAATTTTGTTCGGGCAATTGGAACCAACTCAAAAAGCCTGTAACGCACAAGGGCGAAATATACAACGATCCCTGTCAGCGTAAAGGTGAACGAAACCGGATCAATGCCGAAAGGAACCATGTGCATCTGGTAAGCAAGGTATCCCAGGAATGGGAAAATTGTAGCCAATAGCAGAAAAACAACTTGCCGTCTGAAGACGGTTGCAGCGTTTTTTAGCATTTTGCCAAGTATGTACAAGGCAAACAACATGCACACTATAACATAACCCTGATGGATAAAGTACCAGACAGCAGGGGTGAAGGAGAATGTTGGAAACGGCCCATCTACTTTTATCCCTTCACTTTGATAGAACAGATGATGGTATTTGTTGGTAAATACCATCGCCATGGTAATAATCGGAATGGCAAATAAAATTACCTTGTTCCTTAAGGTTAGCCAATTACCCTTTCCCGAATAATTTAGCGCAAACATCAGGTAAAATGTAGATAAAAACGGAATGCCAAAATATTCAAAATGGTAAAATAAATTGATCTCTTGCAGCGTTTGGAAGGAGATCTCAAATGAGTAAAAGAAGGAATAAATTGCATTGGCTACAAAAAGCAGAACGACAAATTTGGTTTGTTCATTGTAATATTTGTGCCATAATAAAAATGCTAAAACAGTCATTATCAGGAAAGAAGATAATGAAATAAGGGCTAAAGGGTTTAAGTAAAAGGTCGACTCAGGCATCTTCAGTTCGTGTCAAATAAGTCTGTTAAAATACAAAAAATCTATTTATCTGTTATTCGAATTCTGACGACTTTTATTTCCGGTTGAAAAAGAGAACCTCACAACTTCATTCGGTGAATTTCCATTTAACAATTTTTAGTTTTAATTGTTAAATGAGAGGTGGAAAATCGTTAGGGATATTAGGTAACTCTCTTAAGAATCTTTATTTTTGTATTTTTTAAAAAATAGTTCGAAAATTTAATATTTAACTGATGGATTTGCTTGAAAAGATCAGGGGAAATGCCGTAAGGCTTCAGAACCACATTGTTTTGCCAGAGGGTAATGAGATCCGGACATTAAAGGCAACGGAGCTAATTCTCAAAGATAAAATTGCAAGAATAACACTGCTGGGTAATCCGGACGACATAAAAGCAACTTCAGATCGGGAAGGAATATCCATTTCCGGTGCCAGAATTGTGGATCCGGCAACAGATCAAAATAGAGTGAAATATGCTGAAATAATGGTGGAGCTTCGCAAAAATAAGGGTTTGACCATTGAAAAGGCTTATGAATTGTTGAACGATCCACTCTATTTTGGTGTCATAATGATCAAAGCGGGAGATGTGGATGGCGAGGTGGCCGGGGCAATCAATGCTACAGGGGATGTATTAAGACCAGCTTTTCAGTTTGTGAAAACATTGCCGGGGGTTTCTGTCGTATCGGGTCTGTTTTTTATGATTTTCAAGGACAAAAATATTGGTGACAATGGCATGCTGGTTTTTGCGGATTGTGCGGTTATGCCAGATCCAGATGCGTTTCAACTGGCTGAGATTGCTTTAACTACAGCGGCCTCTGCAAAGGCTATTGCCAACATTGAACCCAGGGTAGCAATGCTCTCCTTCTCAACAAAGGGAAGCGCACAGCACGAACTTGTTGATAAAGTTGCCCAGGCAACGAAGATAGCCCAGGAGCGGAATCCGGATCTTTTAATTGATGGTGAGATGCAACTGGATGCAGCCCTTGTTCCCGAAGTCGGACAGCTAAAATCACCGGGAAGTAAAGTAGCCGGAAGAGCGAATGTGTTGATATTCCCGGGATTGGAATCCGGGAATATCGGTTATAAATTGGTGCAAAGATTGGCAGGGGCAGAGGCAGTGGGCCCTGTTTTGCAAGGGATGGCCGCTCCCATCAATGATCTTTCGCGCGGCTGCTCTGTCAGCGATATCGTGAACATGGTTGCCATTACGGCAAATCAAGCAGGAACCAAAAGTTTATAAAAAGAGATTCCATGGAAAACATAATTGTAGAGCAGATTGAAGATTTTGGCCTGAGTAAGAAGCAGCAACAGCGTACGCTTTTCTCTAAAATCGGAATAGTTGGCTGTGGGAAAGATGGTCAGAATATTGCCCGTATCGCCAGTGCCTATGGGATAGAGGTAATATTTATTGAACTTAGCCAACAGAAAATAGACTTTGCCTATGAACAACTTGACAAAGTATTGGAGCGACGGATCGAAAACTGGGGTATGACCCAGGGAGAAAAGAAATTGATCCTTTCAAGGATTAAGGGGAGTGTGCATTACGAAGATTTAAAGGATTGTGATTTTGTCATCGAGGCGATACGCGCAGAGTCGAGTGCAAGAAAAATTACCGAGCGAAAAGAGGTATTCAGGAAAGTTGAAAAGGTGGTCAACCCGGAATGTATCATTGCAACAAATTCAACTACCATCATCATTACTGAGTTGGCATCAGAGCTGAAGCATCGTGAAAGATGTGTCAGTTTGCACTTTTTTGTACAATCACCCGAAGCGAAAATATGTGAAGTTGTCAAAGGTCTTTATACTTCAGAGGAGGTATATGAAAAAGTATTGACTTTTGTGAAGCTGGTGAACAGACAGGCTATTCCCGTTGAAGAGTCTGCAGGATTGATCTCTATTCGTCTTTACACAGCCTTGTTGAACGAGGCTTGTGAAGTATTGATGGAAGGTGTTGGTTCTCTCCCGGATATCGATACAGTCTGGAAAGTTGGCTTTGGCATGCGGTTCGGTCCTTTTGAACTGGCCGATATTCTGGGAATTGATAAAATAAACCGATGGATGGAAAATCTCTATTCCGAATTTGGCGACCCGATGTACATGGCTTCACCGGTTATCAAAAAATTGAACCGGGCAAAAAGGTATGGTAAACATGTTTGCTGGGGATTTTACAAGTATGACGACAAGGGAAATATCATAGGATCCTCCCCAATGGTTTCAGAAAGAATATAATCTAATAAAGAATGAAATACCCATGCGAAAAATATCACATCAACAGATTCCGCCAGATGGCGGATGGGTATTCCATGCGACCTTTAAAAAACAAATTATATACGCATGAAAATATTAGTACTCAATTGCGGTAGCTCATCCATCAAGTATCAGTTTTTTTCCCTGGCCAACAATGCCGTGATTGCCAAGGGTATCGTTGAAAAGATTGGGATGAAAGGCTCTTTTCTGAAACATGAAAAGGAGGACGGACAGAAGGTAATGTTTGAAGGTGAGATTTTGGACCATAAAATTGGTATAGAATATATACTTGGCGTATTATCAAGCGCCAAACACGGTTGTATTGCTAAACTGGATGAGATCAGTGCCGTTGGTCACAGGGTTGTTCACGGGGGAGAGCTTTTTACGGAAAGCAAATTGGTGAACGAGGCGGTTATAGATGCCCTTGAGAAGTATACTGAATTGGCACCATTGCACAATCCCCCAAACCTGAAAGGTATTTACGCACTAAGGTCATTGATCCCGTCGATTCCGCAGGTGGCAGTATTTGATACTGCTTTTCATACCACCATGCCGAAACATTCTTATATGTATGCCATCCCATATGCCCTTTATAAAAAATACGGGATCAGGCGTTATGGATTCCATGGGACCAGCCACAGGTATGTTTTCTCACGTGCCTGTGAAATTTTGGGCACCGACCCCAAAGGTCTTAAAATTGTTACCTGTCACCTTGGAAATGGTGCGTCTGTTTGTGCCATTAAAGGCGGGATTTCGGTTGATACCTCCATGGGATTTACGCCTGTTGAAGGTTTGATCATGGGTACCCGTTCCGGGGATATCGACATGGGCGCTGTCTCTTATATCATGGACAAGGAGAAAATCGGCACCAAATCGGCATCTACACTTTTCAATAAACATTCCGGTTTGCTTGGTATCAGTGGTATCTCTTCCGACTCGCGCGAAATCAGGGCGGCGGCAGACAAAGGAGACGAACGTTGTATGCTTGCCATCAAGATGTTTGATTATCGTGTCAAAAAATATATTGGAGCCTATGCGGCAGCAATGGGAGGAATCGATTTGTTGATTTTCACGGGCGGCATCGGGGAGAATTCCGATACTACTCGAGCAGGCATCTGTGATGGGCTCGAATTTTTGGGAATAGAGATTGACCAACAGGTCAATACCGGATTAAGGAGTAAGGAGATCATCATTAGCAAACCTGGTTCAAAGGTTAAAGTGATGGTGGTTCCTACCAACGAAGAATTGATGATTGCCATTGATACGCAAAAAATTATTGATGAGAGCAAGAAATTAGTTTGAAATGTTTGAAATGTTTGAAATGTTTGAAATGTTTGAAATGTTTGAAATGTTTGAAAAAATTTGATAAGTTTGATAAGTAAGGATTTTTTGACCCTTCAAACATTTCAAACATATTAAACCCTTCAAACAACATAAACTAAGAGACTGTTTAAATTTACATTTTTTATCCCGGTAGGGATTTAATGTGGGTAGAAAATTAATCCCCAATGATAATCTCGTCCCGTACGGGACGAAATGAATCTTCAATCATCTGATTTCTACCCACATATTATACCTTCGGTATATGAAATTACAAAATTTAAACAGCTTCTAAATAATCGAGACCTCAATGATAAAATTTTTGGATGATCTGTTTCCGGCTGTACTTCAGCGTCCTAAGCGTACTCTGGTAGTTGCTAGCGCCAATGACAACCATTCCGTTGAGGCGGCCTACAATGCGGTAAAGAGTGGGTTGGTTCATGCTATACTCATTGGGGATGAGAAAATAATTAAAAAAATCGGTGAAGAGGAGAAATTTGATCTCTCCCTTTTCAGGATTATAGACCAACCGGATGAAAAGCTTGCGGCTTCATTGGCAGTACAGATGATCCGGCAAAAGGAGGGGGATGTGATCATGAAGGGTTTGATATCCACGGATAAATTTATCAAAGCCATCCTCGACAAGGAAAAGGGGTTGATGGAGTCCGGAAATATTTTGAGCCACATTACGGTCATTCAAAATCCGAATTATCATAAGTTGATGATAGTCAGTGATGTCGCTGTGTTACCGCTACCTGATCTAGGACAAAAGGTTCAGCTTATCAATTACATGGTAAAAACGGCAAACGCACTCGGTATTTCAATGCCCAAAGTGGCAGTGATTGCCCCAAGCGAGCAATTGCTCATGCAACTGGAATCTTCAAAAGATGCCGCTTTTCTTGCCACCATGGGTCACCGCAAACAGATAACCGGATGTATTATTGATGGTCCTCTGGCGCTGGATTTAGCGATTGATAAGGAGTCTGCCGAAATCAAAGGGATTAAAGGTGAAGTAGCCGGTGATGCCGACTGTCTGCTTTTCCCCAACCTGGATGCGGGAAATGTATTTTACAAAACAAATATGAAGCTGGCAAAGGCCGAATCTGCTGCCATGTTGGTGGGTGCAAAAGTGCCGGTCGTTCTTACCTCAAGGGGTGATTCCACGCTTACCAAACAGTATTCTATCGCATTAGCCTCGCTTCTCTCATAAAATAATCATTCATGGATAGTTCAGATCTTGTCAGGATATTGGTAATAAATCCGGGGTCAACCACCACAAAAATTGCCATTTACGAAAATTCAATCTGTATTTTCCTCAAAACGCTACACCATTCGCTGGAGGATCTTTCCGCCTACCCATCCATCGCTGACCAATATACCTTTCGCAGGAAAAGTATTCTTAACCAGCTCGAAATGGAAGGATTATCGTTGGATGAGGTCCATGTAGTGATCGGTCGGGGCGGATTGACTTACCCGCTCGAATCGGGTGTCTACCTGATCAATGCATTGATGGTGCAACATTGCAGGGAGGGTGTGATGGGCATTCATGCCTCTAACCTTGGTTCAATGATTGCCTATGATATTGCCCAGGAACATCCAGGAATGTTGGCTTTAATTGCCGATCCGGTTGTGACCGACGAAATGGATGGAATCGCGCGAATTTCAGGTCATCCTTTGTTTACGCGACGATCCATCTTCCATGCCCTCAATCAAAAGGCCGTAGCCCGTCAGCATGCGATGAAGGTGGGTCAACCTTATGAAGAACTCGATTTGATTGTGGTCCACCTGGGTGGAGGTATCTCGGTAGGTGTTCACCAACATGGAAGGGTTATTGACGTCAACAACGCACTCGATGGCGAGGGACCTTTCTCTCCGGAACGTAGCGGCTCGTTGCCTGTTGGTGATTTGGTAAAGCTTTGTTTTAGTGGTAAATACAATTACGACGAGGTAATGTCGATGATTTCTGGAAACGGCGGTTACGCGGCTTATTTAGGGACCAACGATGCCCGTGAAGTTGAACTTGCCGTTCGCAGAGGGGACGAAAAGGCTACTTTTTACCATGAAGCCATGGCCTACCAGATTTCCAAATATGTTGGTGAGATGGCCACAGTCCTGAAAGGCCGGATTGACGGGATTTTAATTACCGGAGGAATTGCTTTCGACAGGCGATTGATGTCTTTGATCCGCGAAAGGGTTGAGTTCATTGCGCCGGTTTCCGTTTATGCCGGACAGGATGAGCTCAAAGCGCTTGCCATGAATGCTTTGATGGTGGCAAGGGGGGAGGTTGAGCCAAGGGTTTATGACGGAAGTGAACTAAAGTGACTAGAGTGTTGTTTTATGGATTTTGCCGATGGATTTTTCAAAAATAAATAGGGAATGATTTTTTAAAGGAGAAATTATATATTTGGGGAAACCAATCTAAGTAATTGACAATTGACAATTGACAATTGATAATTATGCAAATTGTTGATTTTGTGAGTTATTTTAAATTTGAATGAGACCTTAATCTATTCTTTTACTTAGATGGCGTTACGAAACCTCCTCATAATCCTCTTTTTTGCATCGATATTATCTTTTCAAGGGAAAGGACAGGTTTCTTATGGAGGTACCCCGGCTTCTTTCAATCGGTTGAAAGGCGCCACCATCAAGCTTCCTTTGATTGATATGGTTCCGGTAAGCAATTTTGACCTTCAGCTTAAAGAGGTCCAATCAAAATCCCCATTCAAAAAGCAGAAATTTGCCAAAAGCTTTGATGTCGATATATCTCCGGAGAATTCAGGTGCGTGGGATTTGGCTGACGGAATGAAGATCTGGCGTGTTGCCATTCGGTCCAAAGGCGCCTATTCCCTGAACATATTATTTGACCGCGCGATTTTACCAACGGGAGCATCCATTTTTATTTATACACCTGATCACCGGATTTTGAGGGGCGCCTTCAATGCCAACAACGAACAGAGTTCCGGGATGCTGCCAATTTTCCCACTGGAGGGGGATGAAATCGTCGTAGAATACAATGAGCCTGAAACTGCTTCAGTGCATGGGGATCTTCACATCTCAAAAGTTAACCACGGTTACAAAAACGCCATTGGTACCCGGCCACTTGGTGAGGCAGGTACATGCAATATGGATGTTTACTGTGCTGGTTCAGCCGTGGTTAGCAAAGAAAAACAAGCTGTGGTGCAGTTGGTTATAGCCGGAACAGATCTTTGTACCGGGACCTTGGTCAACAACACAAAACGTGATAAAACACCCTATCTTATAACTGCAGGACATTGCATTACCAGTGCAACGGATGCCCAGACGACTGTATATTCCTTTAATTATGAAAGTCCGTTTTGCGGTACTACCAGCAGCGTTAACGGATTTGCCGATCAGACCATGACCGGCTCAATCCTGAGGGCCCGTTCAGATTCGCTCGATTTTGCCCTGGTAGAACTTGAAATGATTCCACCACCTGATTACAGGCCCTATTATGCAGGTTGGGATCACAGCAAAACAATTCCGGCTTCTACAAGGGCTATTCATCATCCTAAAGGGGATGTCAAAAAGGTTTCGGTCGATAATGAATCACCTGGGATAGGTACTTATAGTCAGTCGGGTCATGCCGCCAATAGTTTTTGGTTGATTAAACAATGGGACATAGGAACAACGGAAGCAGGTTCTTCAGGAGGACCGCTCTTTAGCCACGAAAATCTGGTAATTGGCTCATTGACAGGAGGTACGGCTACTTGTGAGCATTCGACCGATGATTATTTTTCCATGTTTGCTTACCAGTGGAATTTCTCCTCCTTAATAACCAGGCAGCTAAAAAAGTGGTTAGACCCGAACAATACCGGTGAAACCAAATTGGAAGCGATGGATCCATACGCCTCCGGTCCTTCCTGCGATCAGTTTTCGGATGTTGGACTGAATGAAAAATACCAATTGGTCAAAATGCCTTATGGCAAGGGCTATATCTCCGGTCACAATTCGCTTAGGGTAACAAGTTATGCCCAAGAGTTTAATACAACAGATAAAACTACATTGTCGGCTTTTTCGGTTGGGATTGCCAGGGCAGTCACCGAAGTAAACAATTACAACAGTACGGTAGTTTTTCAGATTTACGGAATTGATGCCGGAACTGGAATTCCTGGTAACATATTGAAAACCATCAAGATTTCTATCAAATCGTTGAATTCCAAGACCATGAATTTTGTAATTCTCGATCAGCCCCTTACGATTACAGGCAAATATTTTATTGGATACGACATCAATTACTACAACATTTCAAGCGATACTGTCGCAGTTTACAGTGCGGTGCCACGTATCAACAGCGACCAAAACAGGGCTTTTTGCCTTATGGGAGGAAGTTGGCAGCCCTTTTACTGGATTCCGGAGTTCAACGTGAAAACATCACTTTTGATCAATGCTTATGGTTGCGGTACCACCTTCGCTCCGGCCACCCCGGGTCCAAAACCGAACGGGGATAACCAATTCAAAATATACTATCCCACAGATCCTTCACTCAACCTTCTTTACCTGGTCAATTCCGGATTAGAGGAGTTTGGCAGGGTGGATGTTTATGATCTCCTGGGCAGAAAAATATATGAATCGCAGCGAATGTTGACCACAACTCCGATGGAGCTGAATTGCAGTCAGTTGGAGTCATCTATCTATTTCATCACAGTTGAGACTTTAACCAAGAGGGAGGTCTTGAAAGTAAGGGTTATCCGAAGCAAATAGCCAATTTATCTTCACCTTTGAACAAAAATCATCAGCATGCTGTTACGATCTTTCCTATTCATTCTTTCGTTGAGCCTTTTTTGCAGTTGCTTGTCCGATTCATCACATAAAAAAAAGGCTGTTGATAAATCCGGAGTAATTAGAAATTTTGAGGCTTCCGGTTTTACCATTCAGCAAAAAGTATTGTGGCAGAAGTTGACGGTGACCAATCCATGGCAAAAATCGACTGACAATATTTTTGAATATTTTCTCTTAAAGCGTGGTGAAAATATTCCTTCAGATCTTAAGGATAAGCAGGTCATATTCACTCCGGCAAAGAGGGTCATTTGCCTTTCCACCACACACATCGGATATTTGGATGCCCTTGGTGAGTTGGGATCCATCATCGGATTGTCTGGTACGAACTATGTATCAAATCCGGAGGTAAAAAGGGGCGTTTCGGAGAACCGTATCCGCGAAGTTGGATATGAACAGGGCCTTAATTATGAAATGATTCTCCAATTGAAGCCTGATGTGGTATTTGCCTTTGGTGTCGGGGCAGAAATTAATACCCAGCTGAATAAATTGCGTGATCTGGGGATACCGGTTGTTTTGGTGGGTGAATACCTCGAACAGAGTCCATTGGCTAAAGCCGAATGGTTAAAATTTTTCGGCGCATTTTTTGAAAAAGGGGAAATTGCCGGATCGATCTTTAAAAAAGCTAAATACAATTACCAGATATTGAGGTCGATGACGTCAAAAATAACGGAAAGGCCAACGGTACTTACCGGACTTCCATTCAAGGATACCTGGTGGATTGCCGGGGGGCAATCCAATCTGGCAGTTCTGATCGAGGATGCGGGTGGAAAATTTTTATGGCGGGAAAATCAATCGAAAGAGGCATTTCCTGTATCTTTGGAAGAGGTCTTTCTGCGGGCTGCCAGGGCTGATTTCTGGATCAATTGCGGAAGTGTCAACAGCAAAAGCGAACTGCTGGCATTTGATTCACGCTATTCGGACCTGCCAGCTGTGAAAAATTCCAAAATTTATAACAACAATCTGCGGGCCGTTACCGGTGGCGGAAATGATTATTGGGAGAGTGGGGTGGTTCATCCAGACCTGGTATTGGCCGATCTGGTGAAGATATTTCATCCGGGAATGATTGATCATAAGGATTTTAGTTATTATAAGAAGATAGAATAGGTGTAATAGATTGAAATAGATTGAAATAGATTGAAATAGATTGAAATAGATTGAAATAGATAGAAAGTAAATGGGTGATTTGATTAGAAAGCTAAAATGAAGTTGTTTAGGAATAGCACGATTGGATTTGTTTTGTTGATGGGAGTTCTGGTATTTCTTTTTCTGCTGGATCTGCTGTCAGGATCGGTGCATATTTCCCTATATCAATCTATTTCAACATTGTTTCATTCATCCTCTTCCGATCCTCAGATTGCTGCCATTTTGTTTCAATTCAGAATTCCCAAGGCAATTACTGCTGTTTTGGCAGGGGCGGCCCTTTCCGTTGCAGGATTGCAAATGCAGACCATTTTCAGAAATCCTGTGGCTGGTCCGGATATTCTTGGAATAAGTTCCGGCGCAAGCCTGGGAGTTGCCTTGTTTGTTCTTTCAGCCGGCTGGGTTTACGGCGGGACCCCGCTTTTTTCACTGGCCGGTTCCTGGAGTATTGTCCTGGCAGCATGGTTTGGCGCCGGCCTGATGATGTTCCTGGTGGTGATACTGGCCTCAAGGTTACGCGATCTGATGACCGTTTTGATCCTTGGAATTTTGATATCAGGGGCCATCATGGCAATCGTCAGCGTAATGCAATATTTTAGCAGCGAATCTACGCTCAAATCGTTCATTGTCTGGACGATGGGTAGTTTGGGCAGCACAACGCGCGATCAGTTGTGGGTGCTTGTTCCGTCTGTTGCCGCCGGATTGCTGATTGCATTGGTTTCAGCTAAATTTCTGGATGCATTTTTATTGGGAGAGAACTATGCCAAAAGCATGGGGATGAATATTCGCCTGGCCTATTTGCTTACCTTTGCCTCCACCTCCATTCTTGCCGGCAGTATCACCGCTTTTTGTGGACCGATTGGGTTTGTCGGGATCATCGTACCACATCTCGCCAGAAAACTGTTTCATTCACCATTGCACAGTAAATTGATCCCTGCAACCATGCTCATGGGTGCCATTGTGATGGTGGTCGGTGACCTTATTTCACAGCTTCCGGGTTACGCGACCACATTACCCATCAATTCTGTCACATCTTTGCTTGGTATTCCGGTGGTTGTCTGGATTATTTTTCAGCACAAAAAAATTGGGGCTATTTGATATGCAGGCAGATTTTTACATCCAGTGCAAAGGAATCTCGATAGGCTACAAGGATCGATCAACAACTTCGGTTGTCGTGAAGAAAGATATTTCACTTCACGCCAATCGTGGGGAGATGGTTGCTTTGATTGGCGGAAATGGTATTGGGAAAAGTACCTTGCTGAAAACCATCGCCGGATTTATGCCACCACTCGCAGGTGAACTATTGGTACGCAATAGGCCCCTTTCAGGATTCCCCGCAGTGGAACTTGCGCAGGAGATGAGTTTTGTCTCCACCGATATTGTCAGGGTGGCTAATCTAACGGTTCGCGAATTGGTTGGACTTGGCAGGTTTCCTTATACCAACTGGTTTGGACAATTGACCGATAACGATCAGATGATTATTGACAGGGCGATTCTCCTGACAGGATTGACCGGATTTGAAAATCGACCCATCAACAGAATATCCGATGGTGAGCGTCAGCGGGCAATGATCGCCAGGGCGCTGGCCCAGGATACAAGGGTCATGGTTTTGGATGAACCCACGGCCTTTCTGGATATTTCAAATAAGTACGAAATTGTCCGAATATTGCACCAATTGGTTTTAGAGCAGGACAAATGCATCATCTTTTCTACGCACGATTTGAATACCTCTCTCACCATGGCTGACCGTATCTGGCTGATGTTGGAAGACCGCGTGGTGGAAGGTATTCCTGAGGAGATGGCATCTTCGGGATATTTTGAAGCCCTGTTCCCAAACAATCAACACTTAAGTTTTGATCTGGAAAAGGATGATTTTCGTATCAAAAAGGAAATATATGGGAAGGTAAATCTTGTTGCCTCTGGGGAGAAATTAATTATGGCAAAAAAAGCGTTGGAACGCCTGGGCTTCGAGGTTTTTCCCAATCTCCCAGTCACCCAGTCCCTAAGTCCTTCAGTCTCTCCGTCCTCTATTCCCTCCGTCCCTCCGTCTCTTTATTTAGAGATAATACAGCAACCCGAAGGCTGGAATATTGTTTGCCAGGGAATCACACAATACGTAACAACACTTGAGGAACTCTGTAGGTCTATCAAGAATATTTCTACTCAACAAGGATCTTAAAGACCAGTTTTTTCACCCGCTCTTTTGATAGTGGATCAGAATTAGCGGTATGAAGATCAGTAGGATAATAGATCACAAACATCCCGGGTTGAAGTCTGGAGTAAGAAGCAATACAATTGTAAAAGGCACAATCGGTTTTTTCGTTGTACGGTTCAAGCACTGCTTGATTACCTAAAATGTCATGTCCCATCAACTCGTATCCTGTTAGCCAATATTGCAGGTCAATGTACTTGCGATGTCCTTCGAGCCTGCATTCGTTGGTATTGGTAGCTTCGAATTCGAAGACCAGCATCACCAAACGATCACCCTCTAATTGATATCTCCCTGGTTGAACAGCACTGAAATCGTTGTTCTGAATGTAATGAAGCGCTTTGGCAATCCCATCTCCCATACCCAGATATCTGGATGCATTTTCAATACTGTCTAAAACCATTGATCTTTGTATTTGGATTTTGTTAGCTCTTTATTTTACAATAAATCGTTTATGCAAATATAACATATATCTTAAACGTTGCTATTTTTGGGGAAAAATAAGGTTGTTTTGAGAAATGTTCTGCTTCCCGCTTATTTAAAACTTCACCTGATTGTCCTCATTTACGGATTTACCGCAATTCTGGGGAAACTAATTGCCTTACCGGCCCTGGAATTGGTTTGGTACAGGATGTTGCTGGCCATCATTACTTTGTTTATCTATTTGAAATACAAAGGAGAGCCTCTTGTAGTTTCCCGAAAAGAGTTGTTGGTTTTTTTTGGAGTTGGAATGATTATTGCACTACATTGGGTGACTTTCTATGGCGCCATCAAATTATCAAATGTTTCTGTAACCCTGGGGTGTTTTGCGACAACCACCCTGTTTACCAGTTTTTTGGAGCCATTTTTTTCACGGAAAAGGATTGATATTTACGAAGTCCTTATCGGATTGATAATTATTGCCGGACTTTACCTTATCTTCCGGTTTGAAACGCATTATGCAATAGGGATGATGGTAGCCCTGCTTTCCGCTTTTCTGGCCGGATTATTTACTGTTTTGAACAAAAAGCTGGTCGCTAAACACAGTGCAGTGAAGATCAGTTTCTTTGAGATGATCGGCGGACTGATTGGCCTAACATTATTCATAACCGCATCCGGAAGGGGAGTCATTTTCCCATCTATTGTTCCTTCGTCGATGGATCTGCTTTATCTGGTGATCCTGGCTACCATTTGCACGGCTTTTGCCCATACGGTGCAAGTAGCCGTGATGAAGCATCTCACTGCTTTCACAGTCACACTCTCCATCAATCTGGAACCTGTTTATGGCATTGTGATGGCCTTCTTCATTTTCGGGGAGACCGAACATATGACCACCGGATTCTATCTGGGTACTTTGATTATCCTACTTTCGGTCATTGGATTTCCGCTCTCAAAATACTATTTGAAGAAAAACGGATAGAGACTTTAAAGTAATAAAGCCTAACACAGAGAGGGAAATCGCTTGCGATTTTCAATCTCTGTGAACTCTGTGGGTTTTCTCTGAGATTCTGGCAGAGGTAAAAAATCTAAATTTCCTCCGAATCATCCAAAAGATGAAGATTATCCTCTGTGTAATTTTTTTAACCTTTTCCTAATCGAACTGATTGATCACCCCTTTGTCCAGCAAATCGCTTTCGATATTCAGATCGGTTTCCAGAAAATCATCCATATCCTCCTCTGACCCAAATTCAGCAACCATCCCATTGTAGACAACAGTCCACAAATCAGGTGCATGCAGAATTTTCAATCCGGGCAATTCAGGATTGAAATCCTTAACAGGAAATCCGGGTGAAACTCCTTCCTCTTTTTCCATCAATTGCAGGTACTTGCAAAAGTAATCAGTTGCAGGAAATAACTCATCCTGAATATCTTCTGCTTCAGTACGCTCATAAATATCCAAGATCGACAAGCGGTAGGTCTCCATCACGCCGTCAGCATTGACATACAAGGCATCGGCAAATTGTTTTTCCGGCCGGTTTGATATTTCTTCAAAAGAGATAGGTGTTACCTGCGCCAGAAATTTGGGATGGTGGGAATGCAAAATCATTTCGGCCGACTCATCGTTGAGTGGATCGCTGCAGATTAGAAATTTAGGTGTCTTCATGGAATGTTGATTATTAGCTATAGGATGTAAAATTAGCAAGAAAATGTGATGATGTGATAATGTGCTGATTTGCTAATTGAAAAAAAGCCTTTATCTTTATTTGATTGCGGATCGAATAATGGTCTTCATAATATCATCTAATCAGCACATCATCTAATCATAACATCATCAAATTTTTCATGCGTCCCGATACCTATTTTTTCAACCCTACCTGCGAACCGGCCATAGCCAACCGATCGCCCTTTTATACGGCTCCGGCAAGGCTGCGGAAGTTCGAATCCGATCTGGGGTATTTGACCGCGTGGATTGCAAATGAATGGGATCAAGTGGTGGTTCAGGGGACTGTGGACAATGCCTACAATCAGGAAATGCGAAAACTTGGGTTTAAACTGCCAGAATTGATCAATTTGAAGGAGGCGATGGCCAATCCCTCGTGGCTCGCCCAACCGAAAGGGACCCTTCGGCCCTGGGGGTGGAGTCCGGCTTTGCTAAAACTTTTTAAACCCGCGATTAATTTTTACCAGGATGAATTCAAACAGTCGGCTGTCGCTACCTGGCAGGAGGGTCACAGAAATTTATACAGTAGAATTACTGCGCTGGATTTGCTTACCAGGATAATCGAAAAATATTCCTATGAATGGCTTCCCGAATCCAAAGAATTGCCTGTTGTGTGTTTCACGCTTGACCAGATTTATGCGGTGCTGGAGCGAAAGGTGAGGTCGGTAGTCAAAACTCCGTGGAGTTCATCGGGCAGGGGGTTGCTCCTTTTTCCAAATCCGGACATAAAATCAAAAAATGATGAGGTTTTGGGCGGGATGCTCAATCAGCAGGGATTCGTGACAATCGAGCCCTGGTTGGGAAAAGTGGCAGACCTTTCTTTCCAGTTCGTTTCCAAGGCTGGAGAGATCAGGTACATGGGACGTACTTTCTTTGAAACAGACTCCAAAGGGAGATATGTAAGAAACCAGCTGACTGACACCCCTATATTGCCTGACGGGTTATCGGGATTTCTCGAAAAGCACCATGGAGAGGTGGTGCAACTCTTGCAGGAAGCGCTCAAGGAAAGCGGTTACTCTTCTCTTTATGAGGGCTGGATTGGGGTGGACGCTTTGATTTACAAAGATGATTCGGGTGAACTAAAATTCCAACCAATGATTGAGATTAACGGAAGATATACCATGGGGGCGATTGCCTTGAAATTAAGGGAACATCTTGCCTTACAGTCATCCGGTTTCTTGCAGATTTTCTATTCAAAGAGCAGCAATTTCAATCTTTTTTGCCAAAAACAGAAAGCAGAAAAGCCGTTGATTATGGACGGTCAAAAGATCGTGAGCGGATTTCTGCCACTTACACCTCCATTACAAGAGCATCATTTTGGGGCTTATATTGAAGTGATATAAAGTTGTGGGGAAGTCTACGATTGACTGTAGAAGATTATTCTAAGACTGCTACGCTATTTTTATAAAGAATTTCAGGATCTAAGTCTGCTTCATTATCCCATTCGATTGTATCAAAACTAACCCGGACTGTATTAAATTTTGAAATATCTTTCAGTTCTTGAAATATCCCCCTGTCAAGATATGGTTTCATATCAAATTGACGTTTCTCCCCATTGTCAAAAGTCAAAATGAGATTATAATTATTTATTGGTTTAACAGTCTTTACAGCTAAATACATAATCTTTTTATTTTAATTATTTGATACAGTGATTATTGAGCGAAATTAAAACAGGATGTGGGAGGCTCTCCCTGTCAGTTCTTACTGGCAGAGCCGTTTACTTGATTAGGCAGTGTAATTATTTATTTCCTTCGCGAAACTTATCATGGTATATAGATCATCATCGATCAAATGTTTGAGCTTGTCTAGGTTTAAGAAGCTGTGCTCTCGTATTTTTTTATCTATGTCCTTGCTAAGAGTTTTAGAATCTTTATCAATTGGTTTAACGAATTCTTTGTACGTAGCTTCATTTAAAATCAATGAGAAATTTCCTCTCAATATTTTGCCAATCAACCAAAGAAGATTATCAAGTTTATCAAAATCATTAATCTTAGAAGATTTGTTAAGTAGATTCATAATTCTTACAAAATCAGATATTTCGGTTGAAAGTTTCATATTTAGACCTAATTCAGGAAATCTATTTGTAATTTTTTGATAGGTTTCAAAAACTATACTATCATAAATTGGAAATTGAAAGTCAGTGAGGAAATATGCATATTTTGAAATTAGAGACATAGCCTTTCCTTTCGGTTCCCCTCCTTTGCTTATTCCATAGGGTTTATTGAAAATATCTCTAATCATGACATTATTGAGAGGTTCATTAATAAATGATAGTAGGTCATTTTTCAGTGACTGATCATCTTTGTAATGGTCGAAAATTTGCTTAGAAATATTTTCTATCCCATAATACCTACGACTCATATTTGTTGAGTAATAACTGTCAATAATGGTCAGTCTAAGTCTGATAATTTCTTGATGATCCTCGCCGTTTGAAGAAAAGATTTTTTTAATGATTTGTTTATCCTTAAAGTAATCTGTATTCTTGTGAAGAATCTGATTCGCTAATTCGGAATAGAACTTAATCTCTTTTGTCATCGTTTTGTATATTAGTTATCAAGTAGCTTATTATTATACTGCCTAACATATCAGCGTTTTATTTTACGTTTTTCCAAATTTATGTAAAATGCAGCTGATAGGCAAATGGATAGATTGAATTTGAGTAAGAAGAGTAGGAAAAATGAAAAATAAATCAGAGGTATATTGCCCGCCAGGGCATCAAGCTCAATAGAAAGAGAAGCCTGGGGATTGCGTTTCCCCTTCAGGGGATAGACCTTCACCAATCAAACTCATTCAACAAATCTATCTGATTTTTGTTTATTCCCATCCGGGAAAAACGGAGCTCATCACCTCTTGTTTTCTATTGAGCTTGATGCCCTGGCGGGCAAGAATTGAGCTAATATGGTTACAATTCTACTCTTTTATTCCGATTGTCTTTATGGCTAATACCCTAAATTCCTGAGCGATATTGATTGATAATTCTAATTCGACTTTTGTCAGGAAGATGGTATTATCAGGATATCTAATCTGAACACTAAATCCATTCCTTCACTATCTTGCTAACCCCGCTCATAAAGTATTTTTGAAGTCTTAATTGCCGAATAGAGGAAAGAGCTTTTTTCCTTCCTTTCCTGTTCAAATTCTTTGGTCGTATAAACAAGGATATCCATTGGTATCATAGAGCCAATCAGTGATTTATGAATATCAAAGCTCCTTTTATGTCGGGGTAGGTCAGTATCTTTAATTATCAACAGATCAATATCACTGTCGTTATTTGGATTTCCGGCAGCATAAGAACCAAACAAGATAATCTTATCGGGATTGAATTTTATGGCAATCCTTTTAACTATATCGTCTATCCTTTTTGTTTCTATCATATCTTTCCAAATTCAGTTGCAAGTTAGCAAAATTTGTCATAACAGTTGTCGCTTTGGCTTTTGTCGGTCATTGCCTATTTACGGTACAAAATCAATTTTGGACTCTTCGCCCCCTTCGACTACACACAGAGACCGGTATTATTTCCTATTATTTCAATTTATTTCCACCTATTTCAATCTATTTTCCATTGCCCACTCAACAGGTTCATGGACCGTTGCTTTCTCATTTTCTCACCGTCTTTATCTCACTCCTGTTCCACACTGCTCTTAATCCTCTTAAACGTGTCTTTCCGGGTTACCAGCATGGGGATGGCAACGCCTGCTGACAAAGCAATCAAAATAAATATTGCCTTCAAACCGTTGTTGGTAGTTTCAGCCAATGTTTTCAGATAGCTTTCCAAATTACTTGAAGTCCCGACCAACTCCATACATCCGAGCATCATCCGGTAGGCAAAAGCTCCTGGAACCATTGGAATGACTGATGGGATTGAAAAAACCAAAGGTGGGGCATGTTTGTTGTGGGCCGCATAAACACTGAGAATACCAATAAGCGAGGCTCCTGCAAGTGAGGCGAGTACGATATTTATTTCCAATCCGAGCAAAAGAAACTTCAATAGTCCACCCAAAGCGCCCATGGCCCAAATTACTAATAAGGTTCGTTGCGGGACATTGAAAAGGATAGCGAACCCCAACGCCGCAAGTCCCGCCCAAAATCCTTTTTCCAAAATATTGATAAAATCCATGCTGTTAAATGTTAAAGAGAAATTTGGCGCAGAGTAGACCCAATGCAATGGCAAAAGCGATTATAAGTCCGTGAATTCCCCTGACGATACCGTTTAAAATGTTGCCATCTATCATATCGGTAAATGAGTTGATCAATGGAACCCCTGGTACCAAAAACAGAACGGAAGTGGCAAAAGCTATGTCCGGCGATTTACCCAGACCCAGTTTAACGGAAAGTCCGCTTAGGAGAGAGGCGGCAAAGGAGGCAAAAAAGATTGATACGTATGGATTAAACCTCTTCTTTAAAGATTCTTGTCTGATAAACAGTCCCAAAAAAGTAGCGACAAAGGCTACCACCAACTCAATTCCTTTGCCTCCGAACAGCGCACAGAATGAGCTGCCTGCAAGTGCTACTGATGAGAGAATAACAAGCCTTGGATAGTGGGGCAGGGCAACCAGCCGTTCAACTTCTTCGTTGATTTGAGGAATACTCCAGTTCTCTTCCACTACCCTCCAACTCATCCTGCTTATTCCGGAAACAATCCTGAAATTGACCCCATGCGGGGAGGTGCGTTTCAGGCTTGCAATAAAATGGTTGGTCTCTTCGTCAATTACCTTCAACATCAGCGAACGGTTGGTAATCAGCAATTCAATGTTGAATCCAAGGGCATCGGCAATCCTGTTGACTGTAGTTCTTACCCTACCCGTACTGGCCCCGGAACTCATCAACAATGTGCCGACATTGAGCAACATCGCTTCTGCTTCTTGAATATCTTTTAGTGTTTTGACCATAGCTAAGATCAATTACAGATTACAAATTACAGATTACAAATCAATGTCGTTTAGTTAACGTTTATTTATAATCGTTTGTAGTTCATCGAGTAAGGTCGTTTTGGTTTCATCTTTCTGGGTTCACTTCTTCCGGGTCT
>JALOCD010000177.1 GCA_023228025.1 Prolixibacteraceae bacterium
GAAATGGCCAAACAGGCGCTAGAGCAAGTTGGTTTGGGCGATAGATTAAATCATAGCCCAAACGAACTTTCTGGCGGGCAACAACAGCGGGTGGCCATTGCTCGATCGATTGTCAATAACCCATCGATAATATTTGGCGATGAACTGACTGGCGAACTTGACTCAAAGATGACAGTAGAAGTTATGGGTCTAATAACTCAACTGAATAAGCAGGGACAGACCTTTATTATTGTCACTCATAACCCAGAAGTCGCTAAAATGTGCAAACGCATTATTTACATGAAAGACGGCCAGATAGAAAAAGAAGTTAACCGTTACAAAAAGTAGTTAGACAATTTTAATAACCAACAGGAGTAAAAATGCTAGATACTGCTCAAGCGCTTATTAAAAGAGGTGGAAAAACCTTAGGCTTAAGCGAAAAACAGACGAGAGACCTTATAAAGATAAATAAAGAACATGTTTTTGAGATAGAACTTTCATCTGGTAAAAAGTTAAAAGCCTACAGGGTGCAGCACAACAATAAGCGTGGACCATATAAGGGCGGTATAAGATTCCACACCGACGTAGATTTAGATGAAGTCAGGGCGTTAGCAACACTGATGAGCTTTAAGACAGCGGCAGTTGGCTTGCCGCTTGGTGGCGGCAAGGGTGGAGTAACTGTTAATCCTAAAACTTTATCAGATGTAGAATTAGAAGAACTTAGCCGAAAATATGCCAGGTACTTAGCTCCACATATTGGACCAAATAAAGATGTACCAGCGCCAGACGTAAATACCGACAGTCGTATTATTGATTGGATGGTAGACGAATATTCTGTTGTCACTGGCGATAAAACGTATGCTAGCTTTACTGGCAAAAGCTTAGGCAATGGCGGGAGTAAAGGCAGGGATGCAGCCACCGGTAGGGGTGGCGTGATTGCGCTACAACGGCTACTAGAGCTTTTGGGTAAAAAAGATCAAAAGATGACCATTGCTATCCAGGGTTTCGGGAATGTGGGTTCTTTTTTCGGGGTAATTGCCAAAGACGAACAACCAAAATGGCAACTGGTAGCAGCAAGTGATTCTAAGTCGGCAATTTATTCTAAAACTGGCTTTGACGCCAGAGATCTAGATGTATTTAAACAAAAAAAAGGCCGATTCAGCAATTGGCCGAACGCTACAATATTAACTAACGAAGAATTGATAGCACTAGATGTAGACATACTGGTGCTGGCAGCATTAGGAGACAGCGTCACCGAAAACAATATGGCAAACGTCAAAGCAAAATATATTGTAGAGCTTGCTAATGGTCCAATTAACGAGGCTGCTCATGATTATTTAATTTCCAAAGATAAGGTCATACTGCCCGACATTATTGCTAACTCAGGTGGTGTAATAGTCAGTTATTTTGAGTGGGTCCAAAACTGCAACGGCCAAGACTGGACAGCAGAAAAAGTAAACGACCAACTAAAGAGCTACATGATAAAAGCCGTTGACACCCTATATAAAACTTCCAAAGAAAATAAAATTTCGCTCAAAGAAGCGGCATTTGTTAACGCTATAAAAAACCTCTTGTAGACTTACTTAAGCAGGTCAGCACTAACGGCCATAAAAATAGTATCTATTTTGCCACTAGCGTTTACGCCAAACGAAACTACATAACCATTTGCTGCCTGGCCGGCTACTGTATTGTCTCCAAAATACCGGCTATAAAAGCCGTTTCTAAAAGCGGCAATTGTAGTGGCTGGTAACGAAAAATTCCAGGGGCTAGTTGCCGGTTCCAGGTAATTTAAATCGCCAACCGCTTGTGCGGGTGTACGGCTGCCTACACCTTCGCTGGCAGCAAGTACCACATTAACACTACTGGCCATATAATTCTCTAGCGCTGCAGTATTTTTAGTGTTCATCGCTGCAACAACATTCTCTTTTAGCGACTGTGTGACATTAGAAGTTTTGGCAGGAGTCGGTGTAGGGGTAGCCTTTGCGGCTTTTAGCTCATTAGAGGTCGCGGACAGCTTCTGGCTAAGGTTGTCTGCACTAGACTGTAACTGTTTTTTATCGCTGGACAGGCGTGAATATTGCCAACCAAGCCATGCGGTAGAAAGGGTAAGCAGGGCAACCAGTACCGATAATATGATTAATAAGTAATTATTTTTTGATTTTTCTCTAGGTATTTCTGGTGATCTTTCTTCTTTCATTTTAAACCTCCTGGTAATAGTATAGCTTTACTTAACAATTTGTCAGCGATTGAACAGTCGCTCACCCTAGTCCGTGTAGATGCGATGTCATCCAGCCAAAAGTCATATAGTTTATAATGAGCAATTATGGATGTGATAAATCGCACACTCGCATGGGATGCAAAATATAGCGTCCAAGTAAAAGAACTGGACGACCAGCATAAGCAGTTTCTGGCAATAATAAACGACCTCATAGAAACAGCCGGGACAAAACCCACTAAAGAACATATTAAGGCCATCATTAAGTCTTTAAAAGAATATGCGGATTACCACTGCGCTATAGAAGAAAAATATTTTAAAGAGTTCAATTATGAAAATGCCAAGGCTCATATTGCCGAGCACAAAGCATTCGGTGATAAAATCTCAGAACTAAATACCAAAGATGCTGACGATTACTTCTCTTTAGCCTTTGACGTAATAGACTTTCTAGAAGACTGGTGGATAAACCATATTTTGGTTACTGATCAAGCGTACGTAAAGTGTTTTAAGGCACACGGACTAAAGTAATATCGTTTATAAATATCAATGAACATTTATTTGATTTTGCTCTTAATTGGCCTAATAGCAAACATATCTCTGGGCACTTATATTATTGGGTTAAACCCCGGATCTTGGTTGAACCGTCTTTATGCTTTGGTTTCTATGTCTCTAATCATCTGGACAGTAGGGGATATTATTTTTCTTTTGGCAAGTTCGTCAACAATCGCCATGCTTGGAGACAAGGTATCAACCACGGGTGCATTTATTACCTGTCTTTTTTTGTTAAATTTTTTCATAGTTTTCACAAAAGTGCGCGCCTCTTTTCCCAAGATTTTTGTATTTTTGTATCCGCTGATTATACTTTTTATCAGCCTGGAGCTAACAACTAATTTGTTTGTCAGTTCGGTCAGTCTAACGCCTAATGGCTACACTATTTTGCCGGGAATACTGTATGGTCTTGATATTGCAGTTATCGCTTTGTACATAATTATAGGACTAGTGTTGAGCTTTAGGTTTTATACCAGACTAAGCTCGCACAAAGAAAGGTATCAAGCACTCTTATTAATAATTGCCGTTAGCATCCCATTGGCATTTGGGCTTATTACGGAGTTGCTGCCCGTTGTAATTGAAAAAAATCTGGTTCCCCAAACGTCCATGATGACTACCATCACTGCCATAATAGTGGCCTATACCATAGCAAAATATAATCTAATGGCCATCACACCAGCAATGGCGGTCAATAACATTATTAAAACCATGGCCGATTACCTGGTAGTAATCGATACAAATAAAACCGTAGTCCTGGTAGATGATTCCCTGCAAGAGGCTTTGGGCAAGGATAAAACAGAATTAGTGGGTAAAAATTTAGATGATTTGCCGCTGAGTCTAGAGGGTTTATTTGAAAGACTAGAGGCGGCAGAATTCGTGAATAATTTTGATGCAGAGATGCAGGATAAAGACAGCAGCACAATACCCATCTCTGTAAATGTTTCTACCATGAGGGACAAAAAGAACGAACCCATCGGCTACGTCTTAGTGATGAGAAATATAAAGGATACCAAGACTCTCATTAAAAGCCTTGAAGAAGACAAAAAAACGATTGAATCCTCGAACAAAGAGCTAGAACAGATGAATAAGCTAATGGTTGGCCGCGAGTTAAAAATGATAGAACTAAAAAACGAAATCAAGGAACTGAAAAAAGTTAACTAATTAACAAAAAGGGCTGTATCATTATCTATATTGAGTGTAAAAAATAATTCTACTAGCAAAACCCAACCCAAGAGAACAAACTTAAAAAAAGTTTTAGTTCTTGTGACTGTGGTGATTTTTGTTGTGCTATTAATCATTGGGGCCTACCTGTTGATTGCCCGCAATAGCGACAGCAACAATCAATTGTCTGGCAAGGGCGATATCAAATTAGCCGTAAACTCCTGGGACGCTTCAAAACTAGATGCCGATATCGCCAAAATAATTCTTGAAGAAAAGATGGGCCTAAAAGTAAAACTGGTTTCGATAGACGAAAATGCCCAATGGCCCGCTCTGGCAAAGGGCGACGTCGATGCCTCTCTAGAAGTATGGCCATCGGGGCATAAAAACGACGTCAAAAAATATATTGACACCGACAAGACGG
>JALOCD010000106.1 GCA_023228025.1 Prolixibacteraceae bacterium
TAGCGGTTGCAGTATTGTAGAAACAGAATGAGCAAATGAATATTTACCGCGTAGCGGTTAAAGTATTGTAGGAATACATTGATCGGATATTGCCTTACCGCGTAGCGGTTGCAGTATTGTAGAAACAGAATGAGCAAATGAATATTTACCGCGTAGCGGTTAAAGTATTGTAGGAATACATTGATCGGATATTGCCTTACCGCGTAGCGGTTACAGTATTGTAGAAGATAATATAGCGAATGAAAATTTACCGCGTAGCGGTTAAAGAAATGATGAAAATCGTTTTCGAATAATCTAAAACCCACCATTTATGAAACCTGGAACTTTCACCCAAATCTACATTCAGCTGGTTTTTAGTCCCAAGCATCGGGAATACTTACTGACGGAAAAAATCAGACCGCGAATTCTTGAATATATGAGCGGCATTGCAACAAATCTCGGTCATAAACCGATCATCATTAACGGGGTTGATGATCATGTGCACATATTTCTGGGTCATAATCCCAAAATGTCTGTTTCCGATACGGTCAAAGAATTAAAAAGAAGTTCATCCATTCTTATCAATGAAAAGAGACTCGTTGTTGGAAAATTTGAATGGCAAGAGGGTTATGGAGGATTTTCTTACGGGCATTCTCAGATTGGTAATGTTTTCAACTACATTAAAGATCAAGAAACTCACCATCAAAAACGAACATTCAAGGATGAATATATTGAGTTCTTAAACAAATTTGAAATTAAATTTGAAGATCAATATTTGTTTGAATTCTTTGATTGAACTACAATACTTTAACCGCTACGCGGTATGGGATTTGTGTATGGCATGATTGTTCTACAATACTTTAAGCCCTACGGGCTATGGGTTGATTTGATGCTATTTGGCTACAATACTGCAACCGCTACGCGGTATGGGATTTGTGTATGGCATGATTGTTCTACAATACTTTAAGCCCTACGGGCTATGGGTTGATTTGATGCTATTTGGCAACAATACTGCAACCGCTAGGCGGTAAGGGGATTTGTGTATGGCATGATTGTTCTACAATACTTTAAGCCCTACGGGCTATGGGTTGATTTGATGCTATTTGGCTACAATACTGCAACCGCTAGGCGGTAAGGCGATTTGTGTGTGGCATGCTTGTTCTACAATACTTTAAGCCCTACGGGCTAAGGGTTAATTTGATGCTAATTTGCTGGCCATTATTTTTACCGCAAAGCGGTTAAACTATTGTAGAAACAGAATGAGCAAATGATTATTTACCGCGTAGCGGTTAAAGTATTGTAGAAATAATATGCGCAATAGATGATTTACCGCGTAGCGGTTAAAGAATTGTATGGGGATCTTAAATTAACTGCATTGCAGCTAATGTCTTGTTGACCTTTTTAGTGGATTTCCGTATATTTACCTAATCAATCATAATAAACCAACAATTGACTACCACCCCCAATAAATATGTCGAGACCCCGTTGATGAAGCAATATTATGCCGTCAAGAACAAATATCCTGACGCTGTTTTGCTTTTCCGGGTAGGTGATTTCTACGAAACCTTCGGGGAAGATGCCATCAAAGCTGCTGAGATCTGCGGCATCACCCTAACCCGCCGTGCAAACGGCTCCGCCAGTTTTGTGGAACTTGCCGGATTTCCTTACCATGCATTGGACACTTACCTTCCAAAGCTGGTCAGGGCAGGTCAGCGGGTAGCGATCTGCGAACAGCTCGAAGATCCCAAACTCACCAAAACGATCGTCAAACGGGGAATCACAGAACTGGTTACCCCGGGGGTGTCGATCAATGACAATGTGTTGGAACACAGGGAGAACAATTTTCTGGCGTCGGTTCATATCGAAAAAAATATTGCAGGTGTAGCCTTCCTTGATATCTCAACCGGCGAGTTCATAACCGCGGAGGGGAGCTTCGAGCATATAGACAAACTGCTAAGCAGCTTTCAACCCAAAGAAGTGCTATTCCAAAAAGGGAAGGAGAAACTCTTTACTGAACTATTCGGACCTAAATTCTACACATACAAACTCGATGATTGGGTCTATACCTTCGATGCGGCCAACGACCGGTTGCTGCGCCATTTCGAGACGGCTAACCTTAAGGGTTTCGGTGTTCAGAATCTTGAGATGGGCATCATCGCATCCGGCGCCATTCTCTATTACCTCGACATTACCCAGCACAAGCAGGTAAGCCATATTACGTCGCTTTCGCGGATCGAGGAAGACCAGTATGTCTGGCTCGACCGCTTCACGATCCGCAATCTCGAACTTTTCCATACCATCAACGAAGGGGCGAAGACACTGATACAGGTGATCGACCGCTCGATCACACCGATGGGCGCCAGGTTGTTGAAACGATGGATGGCGCTGCCTTTGAAGGATACAGGTAAAATACGGGAACGGCAAGAGGTGGTGGAGCGTTTCGTCGTCCTTCCTGACCTTAAGGAAGAGATAGAAACCCAGCTTCACCTGGTCGGCGACCTCGAACGAATCATCTCAAAAGCTTCTGTTGGACGCATAAATCCCCGCGAAATGGTGCAGCTGAAAAATTCGCTACTGGCCATCGCGCATATCAAAAGCTACTGCGAATCTTCGGAGAACAACGTCCTGGTAAGGGTTGCCGAACAACTTAATCCTTGCCATACCATTTGCGAAAGAATTGCGAAAGAATTGGTTGCGGAGCCACCGATGATGCTGGTCAAGGGAAACGCGATCGCCGCGGGTGTCTCGGCCGAGTTGGACGAACTGCGTTCGCTGGCCTTTTCAGGCAAAGACTACCTGCAAAAGCTGCAGGAGCGCGAGAGTATCCGCACAGGCATCTCATCGTTGAAGGTCTCTTACAACAATGTTTTCGGTTATTTCATCGAGGTGCGCAACATGCACAAGGACAAGGTACCCAACGACTGGATTCGAAAGCAGACGCTGGTAAATGCTGAACGTTATATTACCGAAGAGTTGAAGGAGTATGAAACCAAGATTCTTGGTGCCGAAGAGCGTATATTGTCACTCGAAACCGCCCTTTTCAACGACTTGATCAACTCACTGACAGAGTATTACCAGGCCATTCAGCTCAATGCCATGTTGACGGCCCAGATAGATTGCCTGTGCTCTTTCGCCACCATAGCGGTTCAGTACAAATATTCCCGTCCCGATGTAAACGACAGCGATCTGTTGGAGATCAAAGGGGGACGGCATCCGGTGATCGAACAGCAACTCCCGGTAGGCGAAAAATATATTGCCAACGACCTGACACTCGATAACAACGAACAGCAGATCATCATGATCACCGGTCCCAATATGGCAGGTAAGTCGGCTTTGCTCAGACAGACGGCGCTGATTGTGCTGCTGGCGCAGATGGGATCGTACGTGCCGGCCGAAGCTGCAAGCATCGGGTACATCGATAAAATATTTACCAGGGTAGGGGCTTCCGATAATATTTCGTCGGGCGAATCCACCTTTATGGTAGAGATGACGGAGGCGGCCAGCATCCTCAACAATATTTCTGACCGGAGCCTGATCCTCTTCGATGAGCTGGGGCGCGGCACCAGCACCTACGATGGCATCTCCATTGCCTGGTCGATCGTCGAATACATCCACGAACATCCCAGGGTGAGGGCCAAAACCCTGTTTGCCACCCATTACCATGAATTGAACGAGATGGAGAAGTCGTTCGGACGCATCCGGAATTTCAACGTCTCGATCAAGGAGATGGGGAAAAATATCATCTTTTTACGGAAACTGGTACCGGGAGGAAGTAACCACAGCTTTGGTATCCATGTGGCCCAGATGGCAGGGATGCCACGGAGCGTGGTGGCACGAGCCGAAGATATTCTTGCACAGATGGAGAAGTGCAACCGCAAGGAGTACCCGGCGAAACCGGTTGGCGACCTAGCCCATAACAGGGAAGGATACCAACTCAGCTTCTTCCAGCTTGATGATCCGGTTCTCAAGCAGATTCGCGATGAAATCAAAAATCTGGATATCAACCGGATGTCGCCACTTGAAGCGCTGAACAAATTGAATGAGATTAAGAAGATTATAGGAATTTGAAAATGAGAAAATGAGAATATGAGAAATGGGGAGGGTGAGAAAATGAGAAAATGAGAATATGAGAAATGGGGAGGGTGAGAAAATGAGAATATGAGACAAATCTCTAAATTCCCATACTCCCATTTTCTCACTCTCCCACACTCCCATTTTCAAATTGAGTTATAAACATTTAAATTTGAGCAATTATGAGTATCGGAAAAGAGTTCAAAGAGTTTGCCATGCGCGGCAATGTCGTGGATATGGCAGTGGGTATTATCATCGGGGCCGCCTTCGGCAAGATTATCACCTCTTTTGTGACAGACGTGCTGATGCCGCCACTAGGTATGATTGTTGGCGGTACAGATTTCAGTTCGTTCAAAATCCAACTGAGTGATCCAGTTATTTCAGGCGGGAAGGTCGTTGCGCAAGGGGCAAGCCTCAATTATGGAAATTTCATCCAAGTAACAGTCGACTTCCTGATTATTGCCTTTGCTATCTTCATGATGATCAAAATGATGAACCGCTTCATGAAGAAAAATGAGGTGCCTGCTGCCCCACCAACTCCGCCCGAGCCTTCCACAGAAGAGTTGCTGCTGACCGAGATTAGGGATCTTCTGAAGAAAGCGAAAGTCTGAAGGCCCAAATGAATGTGAAAATTGGGAAATGTGGAAATGTGAAAATGACGCATTGAGCTAATGCTGTGTTAATTTTCACATTTCCACATTTTCATATTTTCCAATTATTTCTGTGTCAGGTATTGGTAGAAAGATGAAAATGATTACTTTTGCAGTCCGAAATAGTTCGTTCAGGCTCAAAAAGAGGAGAGTTTAGCCCGCCTGCCGGACCCAAATATTTAAATTGTAAACATGTACGCAATTGTAGAAATCGCCGGACAGCAGTTCAAGGTGGAAAAAGAGAGGAAAGTCTATGTTCACCGTCTTCCTAACGAAGTGGGAACAGAGGTAACTTTCGACAAAGTATTATTGGTCGACAACGAAGGGGTAATCACCGTCGGAGCACCTGTTGTTGAAGGCGCAAAAGTGAATGCAACAGTTCTTTCGCACCTGAAGGGGGAGAAGGTAATCGTTTTCAAAAAGAAACGCCGCAAAGGCTACAGAAAGAAAAACGGTCACCGTCAATTCTTTTCCCAGATTCAAATTTCAGAAATTGTAGCGTAACCCTCTAAAAACAATTTACCATGGCACATAAAAAAGGGGCGGGTAGTTCGAAGAACGGCCGCGAATCAGAAAGCAAACGACTTGGAGTGAAAATTTTTGGCGGTCAGGCTGCTAAAGCAGGTAACATCCTGGTTCGCCAGCGTGGAACTGTTCACAATCCAGGGGCAAACGTAGGAATCGGTAAAGATCATACACTTTTCGCTTTGATCGATGGTACCGTTGCATTCAAAAAGAAGACCAACGCGAAGTCGTATGTTAGCGTTGAGCCTTTGAAGGAAGTAGAGTAATTCAGACAGAGCTCATAAATTCTCTCCTGTTTTGTTGCCCTGGCAATGAAACAGGAGTTTTTTTTGTTGTAACTTTGTCGATTCTTCATAACTCATAACTCATAACTCATATCTCATAACTCATATCTCATAACTCATAACTCATATCTCATAACTCATATCTCATAACTCATTATGCTTAGCTTAAAATTTATCCAGGAGAATCCGGAATTTGTGATCGAAAGACTCGCTGTCAAACATTTCGATGCACGTGAAATTGTTCAGCAGGTATTGGCACTCTACCAGAAACGTAACGAATACCAGATCGAAAGTGATGGTTGCAAAGCGGAGATGAACCAATTGTCGAAGGAGATCGGACTCCTGTTTAAGGATGGTAAAACGGAAGAGGCCAACAAAGCCAAAGAGCGGACAGTGGTTTTAAAGGAGTTGATCCGTCAGCACGATGAGGATTTTGTAAACATTGATTCCCAGATGGCAGCGCTACAAGTGTTGATGCCCAATCTTCCTTCCACGCTGGTTCCGGAAGGGAGAACCCCTGAAGACAATCTGGTGGTTGCCTCAGGCGGTACCATTCCGCAACTTCCCGAAGGTTCCAAACCACACTGGGAGTTGGCTGCCCAATATGACCTGATCGATTTTGAATTGGGCGTGAAAATTACCGGGGCCGGCTTTCCTGTTTACAAAGGTTTCGGCGCCCGAATCCAACGCGCACTGATTAATTTCTTCCTCGACCAGGCCCGGGGAGCAGGTTACCTCGAAGTTCAACCACCCTATGTTGTGAATGAAGCCTCGGGCTTCGGTACAGGTCAGTTGCCCGACAAGGAGGGACAGATGTACCACTGCCCCATAGATGGATTGTACCTAATCCCAACCGCTGAAGTTCCGGTCACCAATATCTTCCGGGATGTGATTGTAGAGGCAAAGGACCTTCCCATCAAAACGACTGCCTACTCCGCCTGTTTCCGTCGGGAGGCAGGTTCCTACGGAAAGGATGTCCGCGGACTGAACCGATTGCACCAATTCGACAAAGTGGAAATTGTGCAGATTGCGCATCCTGATAAGTCGTATGAATCATTGGATCAAATGGTCGCGTACGTGAAATCGTTGGTCGAAAAGCTTGGTTTGCCTTACCGGGTTCTCCGTCTTTGCGGAGGTGATATGGGTTTTACCTCCGCGCTGACTTACGATTTCGAAGTTTGGTCGGCAGGGCAGGGGCGCTGGCTGGAGGTCTCATCGGTCTCCAATTTTGAGTCGTTCCAGGCCAACCGTCTGAAATTGCGCTACCGCGAAGAGGGCAACAAGAAACCCCAGCTTGCTCATACCCTGAATGGCAGTGCACTGGCTTTGCCACGGATTGTGGCCTCCATCCTGGAGAACTACCAGACTCCGGAAGGTATCAGGGTGCCGGATGTGCTTATCCCCTATATGGGCTGCAATATTATTAATTAATAGGTTACACAGAGTTTCACAGAGAAGCACAGAGTTACACAGAGGGAAGATTAAGAAGTTTGAAGGGTCTGAAATGTTTGTCATGTTTGAAGGGTATGCCCAGCACTACATTTTGAACATCATTAACAATAGAATTATTCCAATCTATTTTTTCTCTGTGCAACTCTGTGCTTCTCTGTGAAACTCTGTGTAATAAAATACCTGCACAAATATTTGCATATTCGAAATAATATTTAGATATTTGTCTAAATATCTATTTGGAATGAATATTTTCTTCAAAGCGTTGAACGATCCTACCCGGCGTGAGATTCTTGAACTGCTAAACAAAGGAGATCTGACTGCAGGGGAGATTGCCGACCGCTTTAGCATGACAAAACCAAGCATCTCACATCACCTCGACTTGCTGAAACAAGCCGGTCTAGTTGTGAGCATCCGGGAAGGACAGTACATCAAATATTCGATCAATACCACGGTATTTGATGGGGTGGTGATGTGGTTGATGCAGTTTAAGAAAATGTGAAAATTGGGAAATGTGGAAATGTGACCCTTCAGCTACGGTCAGGAGTCAAAACTCTGATGGTCATAATTGTCTTAATTGTCATGCGATAAGTGGAAAGAAGAGAGATAGACAGAAATAAATGGAAATATATTGAAATAAGTTGCAATAGATTCTTATGAAATAAATAGTTTAAAGTAGAAAACATGAAAAACATTGCAGTATTATTGGTTTTGGTAATTTCCACCATTGGTTTAAAAGGGCAGGAAATTACAGGTCAGTGGAATGGCGCCTTGAAGGTGCAGGGGATGCAGTTGAGGATTGTCTTCAACATCACCGGAAATGACAAGGGCTACAGTTCGACCATGGACAGTCCGGACCAGGGTGCCAAGGGCATTCCGGTTACAATGACCACGTTCACAGATTCAAGGCTGAAGCTGGAAATCCCCACCATGAGAATTGAATACAACGGTGAATTGAAGGAGAATGTTATCACAGGTACTTTCAAACAGAACGGGATGGAGTTTCCAATGAACCTATCAAAAGAGAAAATCGAAAAACAGGTTGTAAAACGGTCGCAGAACCCCGTTCAGCCCTATCCTTACTATTCGGAAGAGGTGACCTTCCCGAACGCCAAAGCCGGCATCACCCTGGCCGGGACCCTAACCATGCCTGCCAAAGAGGGAAAATTTCCTGCCGTCATCCTGATCACCGGCAGCGGACCTCAAAACAGGGATGAGGAGCTGATGGGGCACAAACCCTTTCTGGTGGTTTCCGATTACCTGACCAGGCAAGGTATCTCCGTGTTAAGATACGACGACAGGGGAGTTGGCCAGTCGAAGGGCATTTTTAAAACTGCAACTACCGTGGATTTTGCATCGGATGTTGAAAGCGCCATCGCTTATCTTAAAGGCAGAAAAGAGATTGATCCCAAAAAGATTGGACTAGTTGGTCACAGTGAAGGAGGGATCATTGCGCCAATGGTCTCAGCCAGGAACAAAGATGTGAGTTTTATCGTTTTGCTTGCCGGTACTGGCATTCGTGGCGATAAATTGTTGTTGCTTCAGCAAGAACTTGTAGCTAAAGCTGCCGGTGTAGCTGAAACCGAGATTCAAAAATCCAGGGAAATAAATACCAAAGCATTTGAGATCGTAATAAAATCAGTCGATGCTGAACCCTTAAAAGCAGATTTGAGAAAATTTCTTGCGGAATCCATGAAGAATAGTCCGGATTATGCCAAACCAAAGGGGGTGACAGATGAGGATTTTCTATCACTTCAGGTAAATCAGATAACCAGTCCTTGGATGCTCTATTTTATCAAATATGATCCGGCGATTGCGTTGGAAAAGGTGAAATGTCCGGTTTTGGCAGTTAACGGAGATAAGGATTTGCAAGTTCCATCAAAAGTCAACCTCCCGGCTATCGAAAAGGCATTGAAAAAGGGAGGTAATCGGCAGGTTACTACTATTGAATTTCCTGGATTGAACCATCTTTTCCAGGAATGTAAAACCGGTTCGCCAACCGAATATGCCGAAATTGACCAGACATTTTCCCCTGTAGCCCTGGATGCGGTCACCAAATGGATTTTGTTGAAGACGAAGTGATGATGCAAGGATGACTAATTTGGAAATTGGAAAATGTGAAAATTGGGAAATGAAAGAGTTACTGATGAGCTGATCTATAACAGTGACAATGTGAATTAGAAATCATTTCCTACCGAATATTTTGATTGTCTAGATGGTCATCATTGTCCTGATAAATAGCGAAATAGATAGTAATTGATTGAAATAAATAGTAATAGATTGAAATAGCATGAAAAAAGAAAAAATTATTCAGGAACTGGTTTTGATTGTTCTAACCCTGCTTCCGATCCTTTACCTGGCATTCAATTGGAGCGCTTTGCCCGAGTCTATGCCGGTACATTTTGATGTTCATGGGAATCCCAATGGATTTGGCTCCAGATTGGTTTACGTCTTTATGCCAATAGGCCTCTATTTCCTAATGCTGGTACTTCCTAAAATTGATCCGCGCAAGGCGAACTATGTTGTTTTTGAAGGGAGTTATTACCGGATCAGGCTTATCATGGCAATATTCATCGGACTGCTTGATTCGATGGTGATTTGGGGAGTTGTTAGCAATAACAATGTTATACATAAATTACTGCCAATTACCATTTTCTTACTCCTTATGCTGATAGGCAACTACATGGGTAATTTCCGGCCAAACTATTTTGTGGGGATCAAAGTGCCATGGACGCTCAATAGCGACGAAGTTTGGGTCCGCACACATAAGCTGGCCGGAAAGCTTTGGTTTTGGGGAAGTCTGGCAGGGATGGCACTCTATTTTGTTGTGCCAAGTCCTGAGTGGGTCTTTGTACCATTGGTGGTCATTCTGGTTGTGGTGCCCATTGTTTATTCGTATGTGATTTATCAGAAGGTGGGGGACAAGAGGTAATCTGTATACAATGGACTATTTCTTGCCTGATTGGCATAGTTTGGCATAGTTGACCTGATTATCAGATCATTCCAAACAAAAGCATATGCCAAAAATTATGTTCAGGAAGTTAATGATGAGATAATAGGTGTTCAGGTGGTTGGCGAAAGCTCACCTTTCAGGGTAGGTATAAAATGCGATAATTATGAAGAGGCGCTAGGGATTAAGAAAAAATTTATTGAAAAATATCCGGATTGCTGGATCTTACGGAATTGATCTTAAAGTGGAACTTTGGCTATATTATCAGTGCCAATGACTTTGTCTCATTTCAATGTGCATTTTTAATTTTGAAAACAGTCACTTCAATTGAACGCCTATCCATATTTTTTTATCTTTGTAGATAGTCCTTTTTTGAAGTTTCACTGAAAATAGTTATTAAAGGGCTAATGATCGTATTTTCCAAAATTAGCCCTATGAACCAACTTTTTAGAAGAAAATCTGTATCCATTCTTTTGGCCGAGGCTAAAACGGATGAACATAAATTTAACCGCGCCCTCACCGCAAGAAACCTGGTCACCCTGGGAATTGGAGCCATCATCGGGACCGGAATATTCGTATTAACAGGCACTGCAGCAGCTAATTATGCTGGACCATCGATTGTCCTTTCCTTTATTTTCTCTGCCTTGGGATGCGTATTTGCCGGATTGTGTTATGCCGAATTTGCCTCCATGATTCCCATTGCCGGCAGTGCTTACACCTACGCATATGCTACACTGGGTGAGTTTTTGGCCTGGATCATCGGCTGGGACCTTATACTGGAGTATCTTTTTGCTTCTTCCACCGTAGCAGTAGGATGGTCGGGTTATTTTGTCAGTTTTCTGAAAGATTTTAATATCATCATTCCCCATGAGCTATGTTCGGCTCCCTTCAACCATGTAATTGGACAAGGTTGGGAAAGAACTGGAAGTATTCTGAACTTTCCTGCTGTTGCGCTGGTGCTCCTTATTACTGTGCTGTTGGTAATTGGAATCCGCGAATCCAGTAGGTTCAACAATGTGATTGTGATTATTAAACTAACGGTCATCTTGCTTTTTATAGGGTTTGGCATCTCCTTTATCCATGTTGAAAACTGGCATCCTTTTATTCCTGAAAATACAGGTACATTCGGCGCCTTCGGGATATCAGGTATCTTCACCGGTGCTGGGGTGATTTTCTTTGCCTATATTGGATTTGATGCGCTCTCCACCGCTGCGCAGGAAACCAGAAATCCGGCAAAGGATATGCCTATCGGGATACTTTGGTCCCTGGTCATCTGTACGGTACTGTATGTCGCGGTAGCAGGTGTCATGACCGGTATGGTCAATTATAAAGAACTGAATGTATCGGCGCCAATCGCGGTTGCGATAGACAGTGCAGGCGCTGCTTTGGTTTGGTTACGTCCCTTTATCAAAATTGGTGCATTGGCCGGATTAAGTTCCGTGGTACTCGTAATGTTGATGGCCCAACCAAGGATTTTCTATACCATGGCAAAAGATGGACTGTTGCCTCCCGCTTTCACGGTAGTACATAAGAAATTCAAGACACCATACATCACAACCATTGTCACCGGCGCTGTTGCAGCATTGATTGCCGGGATATTCCCTATTGGCGTTCTTGGCGAATTGGTTTCCATCGGTACGTTGCTGGCTTTTGTGATCGTGTGTGCCGGGATTATTATTTTGAGAAGAACCGATCCCGATGCAGTGAGGCCTTTTCGCACTCCGTTTGTACCGTGGTTTCCCATTTTGGGTATGCTAATCTGTTTGGCACAGATGGCTGCTCTACCTTTCGATACCTGGATGCGATTGATTATCTGGATGGCATTGGGCATGTTAATCTATTTTCTTTATGGGAAAAGAAGGAGCAAAGTGTTTATCAATCAATCAAATCAAGAAATAAAATGAAGATCGTACTTAAATTGATTTTGCCCGTTTTACTTGTATTGGTCAATGTCTCGTGTAAAAAGAACAGCACAACCGATGGATCTCCCGTCGTTGTTCCGGATACGACAAAACCAACGATTAGCCTGGTAGATCCGACCGCCAGCAAGATTATCACATTGGGTACTTCGATGCATCTTCAAATGGATTTGAGCGACAATGTTGAGCTAAAATCGTATAAAGTTACCATCTCAAAGAGTTTGAAAGGGGTTACAACATCGGATTGGGCCTATACCAACACCTGGACCATACCCTCCGGGAAAAAGACTTTAGCTGTCAATCACAACGAAATATTGGTCCCCTTAACCTTTACCGGGAATCAGGTTACGCTGGGGAATTACGATATGCTGATAACTTGCACGGATCTTGCCGGGAATGAGGCCACAAGTTCGATAGTCGTTGTGTTCTCTAAGTAGAAGGATAAAGTAAAAAGGATAAAGGATAAAGTAAAAAACGCCGCGATCTTGATTGTGGCGTTGTAATTCATTGAACTAAAGGTTTATCCCCCACTAATCCTACTTTATCCTTTTAACTTTATCCTTTATCCTTTTACTGGATTTAATCCCAACTCCATCCCCTTCTCCAACATGAACCGGTGAGCCTCTTCAAAATTGTTGCTGATTTCGCCATCCAGTATGGCCTCTTTGATGGCAGATTTAATTAATCCAATCTCTTTGCAAGGCTGTAATCCAAATGTTTCCATGATTAACTCACCTGTTACCGGAGGTTGAAAATTGCGGACGGCATCCTTCTCTTCAATCTCTTTGAGTTTCTCCCTTACAAGTTGGAAATTGGACAGGAATCGGGCTACCTTCTCTTCGTTTTTTGAGGTGATATCGGCTTCACAAAGGGTCATCAAGTCGTCGATGTCATCACCGGCATCAAACAGCAGACGTCGCACAGCCGAATCGGTTACCTCCTCTTCAGACAATACAATGGGCCGCATGTGAAGCAAGACCATCTTCTGTACAAATTTCATCTTTTCATTAAGCGGCAGTTTTAACCGGTCGAAGAGTTTTGGCACCATCTTTTCGCCCACGAAATTGTGGGCATGGAAGGTCCATCCCAGGGTCGGCGAAAACCTTTTGGTGACCGGCTTGGCCACATCGTGCAAAAGGGCAGACCAGCGAAGCCACAGATTGTCCGTATTTACGCAAATTCGGTCGAGGACTTCAAGGGTGTGGTAGAAATTGTCTTTGTGGTAAATTCCATTGATGCTCTCCCTCCCTTTCAGATTTTGTATCTCAGGAAGAATGATTTTCAGCAATCCACTCACTTCTAATAACTTAAATCCAATAGAAGGTTTATCAGTAAGGATAATCTTGTTGACTTCTTCCGTAATCCGCTCTTTCGAAACGATGTTGATCCTGTCGGCCTGTTTGACGATGGCTGAAAAGGTCTCCTCCTCAATTCGGAAGTTGAGCTGTGATGCAAATCGGATGGCTCGCATCATACGCAGCGGATCGTCAGAAAAGGTGATGTCGGGATCCAATGGTGTCCTGATCAGTTTTGCTTCCAGATCGCCGAGGCCGTTAAAAGGGTCAACCAGCTCGCCGTAGCGATCCCGGTTAAGGGATATGGCCAATGTATTCATCGTAAAATCACGCCTGTTCTGATCGTCAACCAAGGTGCCATCTTCAACGATGGGTTTTCGGCTGTCCAACCTGTAGGACTCCTTTCGCGTTCCGACAAATTCAAAATCAACCTCTTTATCGCGAAACATGGCAGTTCCGAAATTTTTAAAGATGGTCACTTTCAATTTTGGATGAATGGCAAAAGCCACTTTCTTGGCCAGGCCGATTCCACTGCCTACCGTGACAATGTCGATGTCGTAATGCGCTCTCTTGCGGTACATCAGCAAGTCTCTCACAAAGCCTCCGATTACGTAGGTTTCCAATCCCTCACTGTCAGAAATTGATCCGATTAGTGCAAATGTAGGGTGTTGTAGATGTTCCTTTAAATTGAGGGATGCTGACATGAATGTTCTGTTGGTACAATATTTTGTGCAAAATTAATCAAATATGGGGAAGAGGAGGTCTATCCCTGCTTATTTGGAAAAGGGATAGTGGATAGGGACGTAGTTATTGATTTTTTTAACCACAAAGAGCACAAAATAGGCACAAAGGGCACAATTTTAAATGAGGATGATTGAGCCCTTTGTGTTTTCCTTTGGGGCCTTCGTGGTAATTATTAAAAGGTATTTGAGCTTTTACAACTCCGGGCGGATGGTTTCAAGTTTCATTCCCCGCGATCCTTTGATCAAAAGAAGATAACCAGACAGGCGCTGTTGCTCAAGGAAAAGCGCCAAATCTGCCACATTGTTGAAGTGCCGGAATTGATCCGGGCCCTTGCATGCCAAATAGTGCGGCCCAACCAAATAAACCAGATCAAGTTTCAGTGCGGAAAGAAAATCAACAACATTCTGGTGTTCTTCCTGCGAAACTGTACCTAGCTCCAACATATCACCTAAAATCACCCCTCTCTTTGGGGCAGCAATATGATCGAAGTTCTCCAGGGCTGCCCTTGTACTGGAAGGATTGGCATTGTATGCATCCATCAGGAGCCTGTTACGTTCTGTTACCACCATCTGGGACCGGTTGTTGTCGGGTTGGTAGCTTTCGATCGCTGTAGCGATCACGGTAGGATCTACACCGAAGTATTGTCCGATGGCTGCCGCTGCGAGCGCGTTCTCAAGATTGTAACTACCAACCAGCTTGGTTTTGACGTAGAGCCAGCCTTTGGGGAAAAGCGCTTTGAAAATGAGGAAAGGATCAGCACTAACGATCTCCCCTTCGAGGCCATCAAAAGTTTTGGAT
>JALOCD010000132.1 GCA_023228025.1 Prolixibacteraceae bacterium
TAGCCAATTTTTTTTACCTTTTCAGCCTTTTCAGCTAAAAATGGATTGGCATTGTTGATAAAGATGGTACCCCCCCTTTGTTCAAGAAACCGGAAAAGCTCTGTTTTGGTTTGGATAACCCCTTCAAAAGAGCCAAACCCTTCGAGATGGGCCCTTCCAACATTGGTGATCAATCCATAATCAGGCAGCGCAATCCTGCACAACTCCTCAATCTCTCCGGGATGGTTGGCCCCCATTTCGATAACCCCGAATTCAGTTTCGGGTCTGAGCGTGAGCAGGGTTAATGGAACTCCTATGTGGTTGTTAAGATTTCCTTTGGTGCTGATGAGATTGTATTTTTTGGAGAGTACCGCAGAAACCAACTCCTTGGTTGTAGTCTTACCATTGGTACCGGTGATAGCCAGGATTGGGATACCTAATTTTCGCCGGTGGAGCCGTGCCACATTCTGTAGAGTCCTGAGCACATTTTCAACCAGAATAATCTTTTCATGAATTGCAAATTCGGCCTCGTCAATAACGGCATAAGCGGCTCCTGCTTCAAGAGCGGCAAGGGCAAAGGCATTGCCATTAAAATTATCCCCCTTCAGCGCAAAAAAGATGGAGCCCTTCTCAATCTTGCGACTGTCGGTTGTTACCACAGGATGGTCCTGAAAAATACGGTAAATTGCCTCAGGTGTCATGGGAAGATTTAAAAAAACCTCATCCGATGATGAGGTTTCTATATTTATTTCGGTTCTGAGTCTCCAAGTTTCGTCATGGCACACCGGAACCCAATGTCATTGGTCGACTTTCTTTCGTCCATGTACCGCCTGGTACCTGGCCCCAACCAATAAGGCCTGTCTTTCCAACTGCCACCTTTGTATACCCTGGTATGATCAGAAATCCTTGGCACATAATTCCCTTTTAGACTGGGATACATGGCATTGGTACTGATGCCGCTTTTGATCGAATCATCTTTGTTTTTCCAAAGACTCTCTTCAATATTGGATTGATAATCGCCATCCTTAAAATTGGTAAAATTGGCAACCGTATCCTTTAGCATTTCGCCGTATTGATTGCGAACAAAATTTCCGGCAGAATCCTTTTTGAAATTGGTATAAACGCTACCGCGAAGTGGTTGAAATTCATTAAATTCCTGGAAAGAGGTAGGCCGGTATACGTCCTGAACCCATTCGTTTACATTTCCTGCCATGCAATAGAGCCCGAGATCATTGGGCTCAAAAGATTTCACAGGAGCAGTGATCTCAAAGCCATCGTTCAATGTCCCTGCAACGCCCATATAGTCACCGCGTCCCCTGACACTGTTGGCTTTAAACAGGCCGCGTGTCTGTTTGTCCGTTGAACGGATATGGCTGCCATTCCAGGGATAAATACGGCGGTCGGTAATAACCTCTTCATCGGTATTTCCAATCAGTGCAACTGCAGCATATTCCCATTCAGCTTCGGTTGGAAGACGGTACCTTGGTAGCACAATTCCATCCGACATGCTGGTTCTCCTGGTCGCACCATCTTTACCCAAATTCTTCAATGGCCTTTTCCCGTCTGTTCCATTGTAAAGGCCGTTAAGATAACTGTCCGAAGTGAAGGTATTCTGTCCGCTTTGTTTGGTATCTTCTGCCAGGATACGGTCATTGACCAGGATTCTTTCGTTGACCCTGTTTGTTCTCCATTTGCAATAATTGTTAGCCTGTTCCCAGCTTACACCAACAACCGGGTATTCTGAGTAGGCCGCATGCCTCAAATAGTTTTCGAGATAAGGTTCGTTGTAAGCCATTTCATTTCTCCAAACCAATGTATCGGGAAGCGCGGCTTTGTATACTTCCGGATTGTTTGGATAAACCCTTTGTAACCAATAGAGATACTCTCTCCAGTCGATGTTGCGAACCTCTGTCTCATCCATATAGAAGGAGGCCACAGTTACGCGTCGGGGTGAATTGTTGTAATCAAAAATAACATCCTGCTCAACACGGCCCATCGGAAAGGTTCCTCCCTGAACATAAACGAGTCCGGGACCTGTCTCCTGTGAATAGTTGGCATTGTATTCAAACCCCCCGTTTTTGGGATCGTTGTAGTTCCAACCTGTCGTGGAAGAGCCAGACTTTTTGGTTGGCAATAGATTGCATGACGCCACTAAAAGGCTTACGGATAACAATATAACAGCATTTAGCTTCATGTGTAAATATTTTTTTATTGCTTGTATGTAACTTTCTTCAATCTCCTGTTTTTTTTGGAAGTTAAAGATCAAAAAAGTCCCATATGAATCGCAAAGTTATATCCCTGAAAAAATCTTTACCCGATATTTTGTTTGGTCCCAATATTTGGAAAATTATGTAATGCTCCAAGAATTGGCGATAGCCACAAATATATTGCAAATTAATGAAAACTGTATTTATTTTTCAACAATGAAGTTCACAATACACATTGATTTTTTTAAATTTGTTCAACAGTCGTGGGAGAAAAACATTTATTGTCGTTTTTTTATGGTTCATTTAATATTGCGGATGATACCATCTCCAAAAAATCTGCTGGCAAAAATGTTCAATCGTCTCTATTTTAGCCTTCTAATCATATTTTTTGCACTGCTGATTTACCATGAAGGATTGGCACAATCTGTTGTGCCCAATCCCATCTTTTCGAGTGGTAAATGGGTTAAAATTGAATCTTCTGCAGTAGGAATCCACAAAATCTACTATTCCTGGCTGAAAAATATTGGATTTTTGCATCCCGAAAACGTCAAAATCTTTGGAAGCAGGAACGAAATGATATCGGACCGGAACAATGTTTCGTCCGAAAATAGCCCAATACAGATTCCATTACTTCGTATGAAAGAGTCCTCAGGAGCGGAGGCATTGCTCTTTTTTGTTCAGGGTCCGGTTCGGTGGGATTATGAAAAGGCCGCAGGTCAATACCATCCTATTAGAAATCAACCAGCCTGCGGGATCTCCTATTTTTTTCTGACCGAGGATATTGGGAGTGAACTACCGTTGTCTATGTCGAAGATACCTTCTGGAAATCCTGATATTCAATCAAGTGAATATGACGATTTTGTATTGTGGGAGGAGGAGAACTTGAATTTGCTTGAATCTGGATCAAGATGGTTTACCGCTTTACTGGTCGGAGGAAATGTATTATCCAGGAGTTTTACATTTCAGGACCGCGTTGAATCAGAGCCCATTCATTGCAGTGTTTATGCCGCCGGCAGAAGTACATCTTCCACCCGGATGGAGTTGGCCGCCAATGGAACGGCATTGGGATCTATTCGGTTTAATCCGATTCAAAATTCATCCGGCTCTGATTTTGCAACTGCAGATTCTTTGAAAATATCGGGTACATTAACAGGTGCGGATGTGACTTTGTCAGCGAAATATTATGGAACTGGGTCAGGTCAGTGTTGGTTTGATTACGCTAAATTGCAATGCCGTAGAACCCTTCAATATCGTGGTTTGCCGTTGCTTTTCCGTGATAGCAGGACGATCGGGAAGGATAGGATTGTTGAATTTCAGATCAAAGGGGCAAACAGTTTGCTCCAACTTTGGGAGGTCACCAATCCGCTTTACCCGGTTCAGCATAGCTTTCAATTCGCCAATGGACTATTGACCTTCCGGATCAACAGTGATTCTCTGCGCAGTTTTATCCTTTTTGATCCTCAAAATAAATATCCTGAAGTTACCAAAACGGAAGCGATTAAAAATTTTGATATCCTGCATGTTGATACCCCACAGTTTTTGATTCTAACCCCTGCGACCTTTCTGGATCAGGCTTTACGACTGGCCCAGTTCCATCGATCAAAGGATAATATGAATGTAAAAGTAGTGGCGGTAGAAGATTTATTCAATGCATTAGCCGGTGGTTACAGGGATATTGCGGCCCTCAGAAATTATGTCATGCATTTGTCCCGGCAAGGCGGTGGTTCAAATGGGGCACTCCTTAAATATCTGTTGCTTTTTGGCAAAGGTACCTGTGATCCGGTGCACACGACCAGTGACAATAATCCCAACTGGATTCCGACTAGGCAGTCGGCGAATTCGCTCCATGAGATCGATTCATACGTATCGGATGATTTTTTCGGAAAACTGGAAAGTAATCCTGCTGGTCACAATGGAACCCTAAACATTGGTGTTGGAAGGATTCCTGCAAGTAACCTGGCGGAGGCCACCCTCGCTGTCGACAAAATCATCCATTACCATGAAGCCGCGACTTTGGGCGATTGGCGCAACAACATCTGCTTCATTGCGGATGACGAGGACAACAACCTGCACGTCAGCGATTCTGAAAATTTGGCCCAGTTCCAAGCCCGGAATAACCCGGAGTACAATGGATCAAAGATCTATTTTGATACCTATCCCGAAATCCTGACGCCAGAACAGCGCTATCCTGCCGTGACTGTGGCGATTCGTCGTTCGGTGCAGACCGGAGACCTGATTGTCAACTATGTAGGCCATGCAAGCGAAGACGGATTGGCACATGAAAGAGTATTAACGGTGAACGACATTGACGGCTGGTCGAACAAAGACCGACTTCCGCTCTTTGTAACGGCCACCTGCGAGTTTAGCAGATGGGACATGCGGGTGAAAAGGTCTGCGGGTGAACATCTTCTCTTTCACTCTGCTGGAGGGGCCATCGCATTGCTATCAGCAACCAGGCTGGTCTATTCGGCCTCCAATTTTGAGATCAACAAAAGCTTCTTTAACCACGTTTTTGACAGGGATGAACTTGGTGATAACCTACGATTGGGAGATATTATACGTCTGGTGAAAAATGAAAACGGCGGAACCATTAATACCGCAAAATTTTGTTTGCTTGGTGATCCGGCATTGCGCCTTAGTTATCCGGAACAACGTTGTGTAAACCTTGAAATAAACCATCAATCGGTGCACCAGTTTGATGGGGTTATCTCCCCTTTAAGCCAGGTAACCATTTCGGGTGAAATTCAGGACAGAAGCGGTTCCAAAATTGTGTCACTCAACGGAATCCTCTCCATCCAGGTTTTTGACCAACCAACGACCAAAACCACCTTGGGCAACGGAGGACAACAACCATTCACTTATGAAGCACAGGAAAATAGTTTATTCAATGGTTCTGCATTAGTCAAAAATGGATCCTTCAGCTACTCTTTTGTGGTTCCGAAGGATGTGAACTTTAATAAAGAGCCGGGCTTGATCCGCTACTATTTCAAAAACGAAGTGACCGATGGCAATGGATCATTTGCCAACATTCATTTCAATGGGACTGCAACCATACCCTCTTCTGATACCAATGGGCCAGATATTCGTCTGTATCTTGAAAACGAGAAATTTATCGATGGAGGTACAGTTTCTGCCAATCCATTGTTGTTGGTTTACCTGAGCGATGGAAGTGGGATCAATAGTACGGGATATGGGATTGGCCACGACATCACGCTCGAAGTGGACGGTAAGAATGCAAATCCACTGATTCTGAACAATTATTTTAGAGCAGATGCTGCCTCCTGGCAATCCGGTGCCATCATTTATCCCCTGACAATTTCAGGCAATGGCGCACATACGCTGACATTAAAGGTTTGGGACAATGCCAACAACTCTTCCTCAGTAACAGTTAAGTTTTTTATCAGTAAAGAGATGGTGATTCATGAAATGTACAATTTCCCCAACCCTTTTTCTGATCAGACCAGGTTTGTCATCAACCAAAACCGGTACGATGAACTTTTTGACGTAAATCTGGAGATTTTGGACCTTACAGGGAGAACCATGTACCAAACCAAACAAATTCTCCCTTCCAGGGGATATGAAATCAGTGATTTGTATTGGAATCCTGGGCTGTTAAATCCAATTCCAGCCTATGGCATTTACTTATACAGGATTACACTTAGCGGTACAGATGGACAAAAGACAATGAAGGCAGGACGACTGATTTTGAGAAAATAATCGATTTGGGATAATATTTCTGTCTCTCGGTATTTAGTTTCTGAACTTCTTAAGTCTAGTTAATAATTTAATGTTGTGTAAATTACCTTATAAAACATACTAATTCAGAATCATATATAATTTTCCACTCTCAACATTCAACTCTCAACTTCTTAGTGGTGGGCAATTGGTTCTGCAATTCCATCTGTGGCTCCCAGAACATTACCGTTAGAATGAATTGAACCGATTAACAACAATCCGGCAACATGAGGTGCTGCCATTGACGTACCGTTCAAACTTGAGTAGGTTCCAGCAAGGCCGGTTGAATAAATTTCAACACCGGGAGCGCAATAGTCAACGGCAGATTTTCCATAATTGGAGAAATTGGCAAACAGGTTGTTCTTGTCCATTGCTGATACTGTATAAATATTATCCCCGTTAACTCTTGCAGGAGAATTGGAAACAATTGTTGCATTGTTACCGGCTGCGATAACAAAACGGATTCCTTTGTTGGATGCTGCAATGACTGCGTTGTCTATTCCCAGTGATGAACCTGCCTCAAAACTAATGTTGGCTACATCACCAGGTTTGCCATTCGCTCCAACATATTCGATACCAGCAACCATTGCAGCGATAGTTCCATTTCCCTCCTTATTCATTACCCTTACAGATACCAGCTTTGCCCCGGCAGCGACTCCAACTACACCGATTCCGTTTCCTTTAATGGCTCCGATTACGCCAGCTACATGTGTACCATGTCCAAATTCATCGGTTGGGGAAGAAGAACCTTTAACGAATGAGATTGATCGGGTTAGATCAACATTCAAATCGGGATGGGTCAAATCGATACCTGAATCTATGATCCAGGCTGTTTTGTCAGGAGCAGCAATGCCGCCACCTACGCATTCAACTCCCCAGGGAATTATTTCAGTGGAAATAGATTTATTTGGAGCAGAAGGAACATTTGAAACTGAATGATTGGAAATGCCATCATCAACGGAGACCAAGCTGTTGTCTTTGCTACAAGCGACAAAAAGGAGCAGGCTTAAGGCAAAAGCGGCTTTTAAAAATTGAGTTGTCATGACGGTCGTTTTGTGTTTTACTTTGGAAGTAAAAATATCCTGCAGATCGGCCGCTGTCGGTAAGGGGTTTGGAGTAAAAACACTTCGAAATAGCTGATTAACAATACGTCAAAGCATTACCAAGACGTAGGCAAAATTGAGTCTTGGGTGTAGGTAAACTGACTACACCAATTGATTGCTTCAAACATAACTTACTGAAATATATTGTTATAGCTATTGTTTGTTCAGTCAATATCGTGGGATAATTGGTATATGAACGATTCGTTGCCACATAAAAGCACTTCTGTTCACATAAAAGAATACCATCTTATTTTTATTGTAGCAATAAAAAACTTATTCAGTTGGCGTGATTTTATAGTGATGTATTTGGGAGTAATTGAAGTGACTAGAGTGAACTAAATTGACTAAAGTACTTGCAGCTTCAGAACGATAATGTAACTTTACCCTAACTTTAGTCACTCTAGTCACTTTAGTTCACTTTAGTCACTTCTTAAAGAAATGAACATTCGCATTGGTCTTGGTTACGACGTCCATCAACTGGCAGAAGGTGAAGAGCTCTGGCTTGGAGGGATTCTGATACCCCATGAAAAAGGGACAGTTGCCCATTCGGATGGGGATGTGCTCCTGCACGCCATTTGTGATGCATTGTTGGGTGCAGCCGGATTGAGAGATATTGGCTATCACTTTCCGGATACGGATCCGGCATTCAAAAATATTGACAGCAAAAAATTATTGGAAGAGGTTTACCGGTTAATCAAAGAAAAAGGGTACAAGTTGGTGAACCTGGATGCCACTATCTCTGCGCAACGTCCAAAATTGAAAGATTTTATCCCGTCTATGGAGGATGTTATAGCAGAAATTCTTGAGAGTCAGCTTGGTCAGGTAAATATCAAAGCTACCACTACCGAGAAGTTGGGATTCGAAGGCAGGGAGGAGGGAATTTCGGTTCAGGCAGTGGTGTTGATCCAAAAAGCAATTAATTGTTAACAATAGGTTAAACAATTGCATATAATCCAAATACCTTCTGAATCCGGAATTTAGTGTGTAATTTCACATTGATTATATAGACTAATCAAAAAAAAACAATAGTTATGAGCAAAACAGTATGGATTGTAATTGGAGTCATTGTATTGGCCCTGTTTATCGGAATTAGTTGGGGCATTAAAACAGGTAACAGCATGGTAACCATGGAAGAGGGTGTCTCGTCAGCATGGTCACAGGTAGAAAATGTATACCAGCGCCGGGCCGATCTGATCCCAAATTTGGTCAGTACGGTGAAGGGTTATGCTGCGCACGAAAATGAGACATTGACAGCAGTGGTCGAAGCAAGGGCCAAAGCTACCTCTGTTACGGTGGATCCTACAAAATTAAATGCAGCATCAATTCAACAATTTCAACAGGCACAGGGTGGTTTGTCTTCAGCTTTGTCAAGACTGATGGTCGTTGTGGAAAAATATCCCGATCTAAAAGCCAATGAAAATTTTCTGAACCTGCAAGCGCAACTCGAAGGGACAGAAAACAGGATTACCGTCGAACGTCAAAAATTTAATCAATCGGCGCAGGCATTTAACACCTATATCCGTTTGTTCCCGCAGAGCATCATTGCCTCGATGCGCAATTTTGAGAAAAAGGCCTACTTCGAAGCAGAAAAGGGAGCAGCAACAGCACCAAAGGTCGATTTTTCAAAAAAGTAATTTAATTGCCCGACGACAAATGAGTACCCAAAAAATTCTCTCCCAAAAGGAGGAACTAGAGGTAGTACAGGCTATCCAATTAGCTGAGCACCAAACCAGCGGTGAGATTCGTGTTCACATTGAATCTGTCTGCAAGGGCGAAGTGCTCGACAGGACCGCATGGCTGTTCAAATCACTGAAAATGCACAAGACAGCTCTGAGAAACGGGGTGCTCATCTATTTGTCTACTACCGACCGGAAATTTGCCATCATTGGCGATTCAGGCATCAATGCTGTCGTTCCCATTGGTTTTTGGAACGATGTGAAAGATACGATGATCGGTTATTTTATGGATGGATTTGTAATGGAAGGATTGGTTATTGGAATCGGTAAAGTGGGAGAGAAGCTGAAAGAGTTTTTCCCATACCAAAAAGATGATGTCAATGAACTTCCTGACGAAATAACTTACGGTAAATAGACAATGAAAAATATACTTCAAAAGCTTATTGCTCCACAGTTTTTTCTGATGGTGTTGCTGCTTTTTATTTTTGCGGGAGCCTATGCTGCCGATGAGTTTCCTGAACGTCCCGAACCACCTCGTTTGGTCAATGATCTTGCCGGGATTTTATCTTCCACTCAGGTTTCAGCGTTGGAAAATAAGCTGGATGCTTTCAGTAGGCGCACATCCACACAAATTGCCATTGTGATTGTCAAAGATATCTTCGGATATGACAAAGGGGATTATACCTTCAAGCTTGCGGAGAAATGGGGAATTGGCCAAAAGGGCAAGAACAATGGAATCCTCATCATGGTTAAGCCCAAATCCGGCAATGGTGAGTCCGGGAAGGTCTTTATCGCAGTTGGATATGGATTGGAGGGGGCAGTTCCGGATATTACGGCCCGCAAGACAATCATTTCGGCAGAAATGATGCCAAGCTTCAAGTCAAATGATTATTATACCGGCCTCGACCGCGCCACAACAGTCCTAATGTCGTTGACATCCGGTGAGTTTACAGCCGATCAATACGACGAGAAAGTTTCCAAACATTCGGTGTTTCCTGGCTTCGCACTTTTACTGGTTATCTTTGTCGTTTTCATGCTCTTTAACCGAAACCGCTATCGCAGCGTAGGCGCCGACGGTAGTGGTACTGGAAGCCTGCTCGGATCACTCTGGCTCCTGAGCATGCTTGGCGGCCGGGGCGGCGGTGGTTCCTGGAACGATTTCTCAGGTGGTGGCGGCGGCGATTCCGGTGGCTTCGGCGGATTTGGCGGTGGCAGCTTCGGTGGCGGCGGCGCTGGCGGGGAATGGTAGAACGAATTGACATAAAAATGGCCCGGAAGGGCTTTTTTTATGTCAATTCTATCAGTAACTTGCATCGATTTAAATTTAATGACCTTACCTGCGGCGATTCTTGTTGTGCTTACTTGAATCGCGAATTCCTTTGAAGAGTTTTGTTAAATCTTTAATGCCAGGAAAATGTTATTCGATGTCGATAAACAAACGATAAAGGACTTGAATCTCTTCGAAGAGCGGGCGAATGTAAAATCAGTTTTTTCCGTTTACAATCGAACAGTGACGAAGGGTGGACGTGAATTGCTTAACAGATTATTTAGAACTCCTGTTGCAGATTTTGAATTTTTACATAGTCGTAAAGCGGAGATTAATTTCTTCTTTTCAAATGAATGCCCGTTAAAACTCAACTCACGCCACATCGATTTTATAGAACATTATCTAACCAACGATAGGTTTCCGCTTCGCAATAACTTTATCGAT
>JALOCD010000097.1 GCA_023228025.1 Prolixibacteraceae bacterium
CTTGTTTTGAACTAAAAAAGGGTTTACGAAAAAGAAAAGGGCAAAATTGAAAGATTTTAGCTCTAAAATTTGTTTTTCAACATAGAAGGTCACAAAGGATTCCACAAAGGGCACGAAGAGATCCAAACAATAACCACACTGGTACGCTTAATATTTGTTAAGATGACCAAAGTGTGGTAAAAATCCTAAAACTTTCCAAAAACATAATCGTACAAGGAATAAAAAAGCATATGAAAAAACTTGGTTTTCTGCTGATCAGCCTCGTATTGGTAGTCAGCACATTTGCACAAAATAAAGTTAAGGTAAGTAATGTTAAGGAAGAGTCGTCCATTACTTATTCGATGAACCACCCGTTGCATTCATGGAGTGGCGAGAGCAAAGAGATCAACTCTGTTATCCTGACCGATGATGCCAGAAGCACCATTTTTCAGGTGGCGGTATCTGCAAAAGTCTCTACTTTCGACAGCAAGAACGCCAACCGGGATTCTCACATGATGGAGGCGACAGAAGCTTTGAAATATCCGAATGTAACCTTTGTAAGCTCTTCAGTAACCATCGATGGCGGTGATTTTACCTCATCAGGAACCATGACTTTTCATGGCATCAGTCAGCCGGTCGCTTTAAAAGGAAAAATTGCCAAAGAGGGGAATAAGCTTACTTTTACAGGAAATTTCCAGCTCAAAATGACCCAATTCAAGGTCGATCCGCCGTCGCTGATGGGAATCAGTACCAACGATGATTTCAAGCTTGATTTCAAAGTAGTTTATCAATAATCGAAACTACTTCCTCCCAAAAATTCCCTCAAAACTGAAGTTGGTGGAATCTCTGTCTCCGGAATAAAACTGAAGTAGGAGATAAAAACGATAAGCCTGGCCGCTTCCGAATATTGGGCTTCATTCTCTTTGACGGTTTTGAGCAGGATGTTGGCGTATCTTTTCAAGACAGCCAACTCATAAACCAGCGCAGAGTTGAAGATGATATCGGCATTTTCCTGGTAAGGGAAAATGTACTTTTCTTCTCCACGCCGAACACTTGGCCATCGCTGGATGGTTGTTGAAGCGCTGTACCCCCTGTATTTTGCATCCCTGATCATTCTCCGCAACAACCTGTTGTCGGTGGTGGGCACGTAGGTGTGCTCATCTACAGAAATTTGAGTCAAAGCGGAGATGAATATTTTGAAACAGTTTTCAGGTTCAATCATGGGGATTAATCCCGGGTTAAGGCCGTGAATTCCTTCAATAATCAGGATATGGTCTTTATCCATTTGCAGGTAATCCTCCTTGAAAGTCCTTTCGCCGGATTGAAAGTCAAACCTTGGCATTTTGACCCTTTCACCCTTAAATAGTTTGACCATAACATCGTTGAAAAATTTGATATCAATCGCTTCGAGCGCCTCAAAGTCGAAAGCCCCATTTTCATCCAAAGGAGTGTGGTCACGATCCACAAAAAAATCGTCGAGCGAGATTTGTATGGCATGTAAGCCATTGACGGCCAATTGTACGCTTAGACGTTTGCTGAATGTCGTTTTCCCGGAACTTGATGGCCCGGCGATCAATACCAGGTTTACCTTGTCGTGTTTTTCGGTGATGATGGTGGCAATTTCGGCAATCTTCTTTTCATGTAGCGCCTCCGATACTTTGATCACATCGCCTGCCCGGCCGCTGGCCGTCATCTGGTTGAGATGGGAAATGTCGTTCACCCCCAAAAGAGCGGTGCGCTGCTTGTGTTCCCTGAAGATTCCAAATAACTTCTCCTGTTCAATGGCCGGCTCCAGTTCGTCCATGTCGTTCTGTTTAGGAAAACGCAACAGCAGTCCGTCGAAATATTTTTCCAGACCAAATGTTCCAATCTGTCCTGTCGAGATGAGTTGATGGCCGTAAAAAAAATTGTAATGACCGCCTACCTCAAAGATCGGGGCATATATCCGGCCATATCCTTTAAAGAGTTCGGCTTTCCTGGTAAGACCCTCCTGCTCGTACAGTTCGATGGCCTTTTCTGTGGGCATTGCCATACGTTCGATGGGGAGATTCTGGTGAATAAGGTTTTTCATCTCCTCTTTTATTAGCCAAATATCCTCTTCCGTAAGGGGATGGTCAAGCTCCTCAATGCTGCAATAATAACCCTTTGAGATGGCGTGGTCGATCTTCAGCCGCACCTCAGGCCAGAGATTTTTAACAGCAGCATAGAGGATGAATGAAAGTGAACGAAGATAGATCCGCTGGCCGTCACGGTTGGCGTAATTAAAAAATTCGATCCGCTTGGGTTTAACCAGTTCAAAATCCATCGGTTTCACCCTGTTGTTTACGTAGGCTCCGCAGATGGGGCCTTCAAGGGTAATACCCATTTTTTGAGCAATCTCAGAGAGGGTGGTTCCCAGCGGGAAGTTGCTGCTGGTACCCGTATTGACGCAGTAAATTTCTAAATTCTTCATAACGGATTAATTGACAATTTCGTAAACAACTTTAACTGAAAAAAATTATAAAATTTATCATTGTTGTCCGGTAAAAAAAACTTTATCCGCTACGCGGAAATATAACTTTGTCTCATACACTTTTTCTACAATACTTTATCCGCTACGCGGAAGTTTCTTTGTTGTGTTTTGACTAACTTTAGAGAGTTAAATTATTGTAATACAATTAGATCATAAAGTTCTTCTTCCGCGTAGCGGATAAAGTATTGTAGAAAATCATATCCTGCAGAGCCCTTTACCTCGTAGAGGTTAAACAAATCAAGCCTTTCAGGGATTACTAAATATTTAACAGAACACCTTTGAAAATTTGAACAGTTTCTCAAATTTACAGAAAAATCAGACCGGATGATTTGTGTGGCATAAAAAAAGCCCCGGGGGAAAATCCGGGACTTTATTTGAATGATCGCTTATAGCAATTATTTGTTGTCGATTTTGCTTTCCAGTTCATCGAGACGGTCGTTGGCCGAATGCACCATCATGGTAATGCGGACAAAGGGACCTGCCAATAAAAACAAAGCCAGTGAAACGGCAAAACCATGCCATGCATAGGGCTCACCGGTGTGCATCAAACTGCACACGATACCGGAAAGACCAATCAGTGCTGCGATAATACCTCCCGGTACACCCAGCGGACACCTTAGTTTTTTCTTTGTTGCCATACTCAGTAAGTTTTAAGTTTATTTATCAAATCTTGTTTCGAAGGTACTTCCCTGAAAACAATTTTATCATCAATCAAAAGAGTTGGTACAGCGTAAATTCCTAGTTTCATGGTTCTTATCATACCTGAAGGCATATTGGCCAGTGTAGTTTCGAACTTGAACTTCTCTCCAAACTCAGGTAAAACCTCCTTTAGCATGCGCTTCATTGTCCTGCAGTTTGGGCAGGTTAAAGTATAAAACATTTCGATAACAATGGGATCTTTTTCCTTCATATTAATTCTAACGAGTTTAAAGCTTCAAAGTTACAAGGAAAAAGAAGGATAAAGGATAAAGTAAAAAGGATAAAGTAGAAGACGCCGTAATGTTGATTTGATGCATCTTATACTTTAGGAGCGATGAGAAATTGATCAATTCAGTCCGAATGCCACTTTATCCTTTATCCTTTTTACTTTATCCTTTTTTTGAAAGCTCCTCTTTCAAATATTTCGCCGTATACGAATCCTCATTTTTCACCAACTGCTCTGGCGTTCCGCTGCAAAGCAGCCTTCCTCCTTCGCGTCCTCCTTCCGGACCGATGTCGATGATGTGATCGGCCATTTTAATCACTTCCATGTTGTGTTCGATCACGATGACCGTATTTCCCCGCTCGACGAGTTTGTTGAGGACGTCCAGTAAGACGCGGATGTCTTCAAAATGCAATCCTGTAGTTGGTTCGTCGAGGATGTAAAGGGTCCGGCCGGTATCCCTTTTGCTGAGTTCGGTGGCAAGTTTTACGCGCTGCGCTTCACCACCGGATAGCGTCGTTGAAGCCTGGCCAAGGGTAATGTAACCCAGGCCAACCTCATCGATGGTTCTCAATTTATGGGAGATGGCAGGAATATTTTCGAAAAAGGTAACCCCTTGCTGGATGGTCATATCCAACACATCGCTGATCGACTTTCCTTTGTACCTGATCTCTAGGGTTTCGCGGTTGTAACGCCTGCCGTTGCATTTGTCGCAGTGAACATATACATCGGGAAGAAAATTCATCTCGATGGTTTTCAGTCCGGCCCCTTCGCAGGCCTCGCATCGGCCTCCTTTCACATTGAAGGAGAACCGGCCTGGCTTGTATCCCCTGATCTTGGCTTCCGGTAACAGGGTAAAAAGTGTCCTGATTTCCGTGAAGACGCCACAGTAGGTCACAGGATTTGACCGGGGTGTCCGTCCGATGGGCGACTGGTCTACCTGTACCACCTTGTCAAGATGCTCTATCCCAACGATTGACTGGTATGCCAATGGATCGTCGAGTGATTTGTAAAAATGTTGGCTCAGGATCGGAAGCAGCGTTTCGTTGATCAGAGTAGATTTTCCGCTACCGGATACACCCGTCACACAGATAAATTTTCCTAGCGGGAAATCTACATCGATCGACTTCAGGTTGTTGCCAGAGGCCCCTTTGAGCGACAATATTTTTCCATTTCCCGCCCTCCTTATTTTTGGAACGCTGATCTCTTTTTTTCCCGTCAGGTAGTGCGAAGTGAGTGTGTCAATTTTCAATACTTCTGCGGGGGTCCCTGCTGCAACAACCTCACCACCGAATCGGCCTGCATGTGGGCCCATGTCGATCAGGTAGTCGGCCTGCAGCATCATGTCGCGGTCGTGTTCGACCACGATGACCGAGTTGCCGGTGTCGCGCAGTTGCTGAAGTGACCGGATCAGCCGCAGGTTATCGCGGTGGTGGAGCCCGATGCTGGGCTCATCCAAAATGTAAAGCACGTTGACGAGCTGTGAGCCGATCTGGGTAGCCAGCCGGATTCGTTGCGATTCGCCGCCCGAAAGGGTTGCTGAGGGACGGTCGAGGGAGAGGTAGTTCAATCCGACATCCAGCAGGAAACTCAACCGGGTAACGATCTCCTTGTTCACTTCGGAGGCAATCTGCAGTTGCCGCTTGCCCATCCGCTCCCCAATGCCGGTAAAAAAAGCAGAGAGTTCACTGATATCCATCATGGCCAGTTCAGCGATATTTTTTCCGTCAATTTTGAAGTGAAGCGGTTCCTTTTGCAACCTTTGACCGTTGCATTCGGGGCATTTGCACGTTTTGTGAAACTGATCGGCCCATTTCTGGGCGCTTTTCGAGAGGTTATCGCTCTTTTCGTTCACCACATATTTGACAATCCCTTCGTAGGTCATGGTGTATTCGATGGAGCTGCCAAGCGGCGAATTTTTCAACTGTATCCGCTCCCCGGTACCATGCAGGATGGCATTCAGCGTCTCTTCATCAATCTCGCCGACTGGCATTTTCAATGTGAAGTGGTATTTCTCGGCCAGAGCCTCCAATTGCCAGAAGATGAGGGTATTCTTGTAGGGCCCCAATGGCGCAATACCACACTGAATGATTGAAAGAGACGGATCCGGGATAATTCTGGCATAATCGATCTCGTTGATTTCACCAAGTCCGTTGCATTTTTGGCAGGCGCCCTGGGGGGAGTTGAATGAGAAACTGTGCGGCGCGGGATCGTTGTAGGAGATGCCGGTGGTGGGGCACATCAGGTGACGGGAAAAATAGCGGACGGATCCGGCATCAGGATCCAGGATCATGACAATTCCCTCACCATGTTTCATGGCCCTATCCAGGGATTCGCGGAGACGTTTCCGGTCTTTTTCTTCAACCACCAGTTTGTCAATCACCATTTCGATGTGGTGGCTCTTGTACCTGTCAACTTTGTACCCATGCGTCAGCTCGACAATCTCCCCATCCACCCGTGCATGCAGAAATCCGCGTCTGCGAATCTGTTCGAAGAGTTCACGGTAGTGCCCTTTCCTCCCTTTCACAATAGGAGCCAGCAGGATGGTACGTTTGTTGTTGTAATTTTCGAGAATAAGGTCGATGATCTGATCATCGCTGTATTTCACCATCTTTTCGCCGGTGTTGTAGGAGAAGGCTTCTCCTGCACGGGCAAATAACAGACGGAGGAAATCGTAGATCTCAGTGACCGTTCCGACTGTCGACCGGGGGTTTTTGTTGGTTGTCTTTTGTTCAATTGAAATGACGGGGCTCAATCCGGTGATCTCGTCCACATCTGGCCGTTCCATATTGCCAAGAAAGCTTCTGGCGTATGCCGAGAAGGTCTCGATGTACCTTCTTTGCCCTTCGGCATAAATGGTGTCGAAGGCGAGCGAAGATTTCCCGCTTCCACTCAATCCGGTGATAACAGTCAGCTTGTTACGCGGAATTTCGACAGTAATATTTTTCAGGTTATGCTCACGGGCTCCCCTTACAACAATTTTCTCTTCGCCGTCCATGAAATGATCTTTCAATTATTACAATGCAAAGGTGCGGGTTCCGGGTTTAGGGATTTTGATCGAATAGCTCTTCCTGGAGGGGTTTTTGAGGTAGGACTGCCGAAGCCAGGGATTGAAATATTTCAGGATTTTGTAGTTGATACCTTGTTTGTGGGCATAATCGGCTAGGTTGGTTACACTGCCGGATAGTGCAACAACATTCCATGAAAGAACAGGATATTTTTCTTCATCAGCAACTTTGAATCCATATTTTTCCGGGTTTTCAAGGATCAGTTTCAAAGCGAGAATCCGGTACACATACCTGGAGGTTTCCTCGTTAAGTTGCAAATCGAAATAATTCCTGCTGTCCTGCAATTCCGTTTGTCGCTTGATTCCATTGATTCCCGCATTGTAAGAAGCGGCGACATTTATCCAATTGCCATACTGATGGTAGGCGCGGTTCAGGTACCTGCAGGCCGCTTCCGTCGATTTTTCAGCATTGTACCGTTCATCTACTTCGTTGTTGACTTCCAGTCCATTTTCAACGGCGGCTTTTTTCATCAACTGCCACAAACCAGTCGCACCGGCTGGTGAAACAACCTTCTCCTGGAAACCGCTCTCGGCCAATGAAAGATATTTGAAGTCGTCAGGAATGTTGTTTTTTTTGAGGATCGGTTCGATCAGATCGAAATAGCGTTTTGACTTTTTCAGGTAGAGGATAGTCTGCGACTGGAAATAGCTGTTGGCCAGAAGTTCCCTGTCCAGCGACTCGCGAACATCAAAATTTGTCAGGGAAATGTTCTCTCCTGCAAATATGATTGTGGCAGGAAGTTCTACAGGGGAATTATAGGTTTTTGTCATGATCTCCTGCGGTTTGACTACCGGGGCAGAGTTGATAAATAGGCCACATGAAATAACGCAAATGGCTATCAATGAAAATATTAAAGTAAATTTAGTTAGGGTAAAACTATTCTTATCCATCTTTCTGTACTATCGAAGTTAACAATTGGATTAATCTGCGAAGATACTTTATTAAGGCGAAGGAGACAATTGATTTCACGAAAGAAACCGGTCAAACAGTGAATGTGAAAATTGGGAAATGTGAAAATGTGAAAATGAGCGCTGTGAAAATGGAATAATAAGATGCGCTGATGCACCCTGAGCCTGTCGAAGGGTTCAATTATTTGGCCAAGGAAAGCCGGTCCCTGAGCTTGTCGAAGGGTCGAAGGAGGGGAATTTGGAAATGCGTTGATATGCTGATGTGATGATGAGAGGATATGAAGATGGGAAAATACTACCGGTCCCTGAGCTTGTCGAAGGGTCGAAGGGTCAACTATTCAAAAGAGAAGGTCAATCCGGTGAAGATTCCCATTTGCAGTGGCTTGAAATTGATCATTTCGTTGCTGCTTACCGAATGCATGTATTGTTTCAATCTGGGTTCAACCGTTAGCATCAGGTTTTTGGCAAGGCCATATCCAAACTCAATTCCGGCGGATCCGGCATAAATCACATCCCTCATATTGTCTGTATTCCCCTTGGATAATTTAAGGCCGTTTTCTGTAATCGAAGCGTAGTTTCCAATCAGGATATTGGTACTGAAACCGCCGGTTACCCCAACCGAAACCTTACTATCCACAATCTTGTAGGTGGCCTGAACCGGAATCTCAAGATATTTGAAGTCCTGTGAAATATCGGAGGCGAAAACATTCGTGGCTGCCGCCTGCATGCCGTTGGAATATACAATGCTCGAAACAGATGGCAGGTACAGTGAAACATCCCTTGAAATATTTGCACTCTTCTCGACGGGCTCCAGGTATGTGATACCTGACTTAGCGCTCAGTGTATAGTCGGTATGAGTCCCCTGTTTCATCTCTGAATAACGGATACCGGTACTAATGCTGACTTTTTTGTTTAACTGGTAAGAAGCAATCATCCCACCACTAACGGTGCTCCTGGACCTGGTGCCTGAATTTCCGCCTGTAATTTGCGGTGCGAACATGGGGGAGAGTTCCGCTTTAATTCTCCAGCTTCCCTTTGCCGAATTTTTGGCAACCGGATTTGGATTAAACGTATCTGCAAAATAGATCGGTTCTCCCTTTTTCTGATTTGCATTTGAAGCTGTATTGGCTTTTTTCTCCTCCTTGGTTACTGTATTCGTTTGTGGTAGGCTATTTTCAGTTCCTTTACCGGTGGGCACTGCTGCCAAAAGATCTTTCTCTTTTGAGGAAGTTGTCTCTTTTTGCCTTTTGGTGACGGAGACTTTGGATTTACTGGCCCTATTCACTGCTTTTTCAGTAGCCTGATGTTGTTGAATGGCGAGGAGTTTTTCGTCCGGAGTAGAGGTAATTACCGCCTTGTTCAATGGACTTGACTGGACAGGGGATATCTCCTTTTGACTTTGTACGGGGACTTTGTTTTCGGAGAATTGGTTTTGATCTTGCATCAACCATCCGGCCATGACAATGAGTACCATCGCAGCGGCAATACCAACGACTGCTTTTACCTGGTTCATTTGCCTAACCTTACCGCGGAAAGCAATCTGCTGATCGATCTTACCCATAAGACCAACAGGAGGATTCTTCTCGAGATTCCCCAGTTTGTCTTTAAAGAGTTGATCAATAGGATGTCTTTCCACTGTCATATTACTTTTACTTCTATTCTTTTTTCTGCACCAAAATTATCTGTAACCTTCTTTTGTAAGATCAACCTTGCCCTTGACAAGTTTGATTTGGAGGTACCTTCCGATATGTTCATCATTGCCCCGATTTCCATATGTGAGTATCCCTCTATGGCGTAAAGGTTAAAAACCATTCTGTAACGGGGTGGTAATTCCTGGATCATCTTGATCAGTTCGTCAGCAGTAATGGAAGAGATTGTTTCTTCAACCCATTCGGTTGATTCGTAAACTCCCATCTCTTCTACCGGATATAACCGGTCATGTTTTCTAAACTTCTCAAGCGCCGTGTTGACCATGATCCGTCTCATCCATCCTTCAAAAGAACCTTTGAATTCGAACTGTTTAATCTTGGTGAAAACCCTGACAAAACCCTCCTGCAAAATATCCTCTGCATCGGCCGAATCCCTTGAATATCTAAGACAGACCCCGTACATCTTTCGGGAGAAAAGGTGGTAAAGCTCAGTCTGGGCCTTGCTGTTCCCTTCCCAACATTTGTATATGGTCTCTTCTAGATGGGTCACTTTCAACAAACTGATAAATGGTTTGGAATGATGTACTAATGATACAATTTAGCCTCGCAAATGTCTTCAAAAGTTGTTAAATACTGAAAATAAAAGCCACAGAAAGTGTGGTTTAAACATATCTTCAGTATCAGTGACCAAAGTTAAGACGTAAGATGGGATTGAAATGGTTGCGTTGGTTGATAATTTATTTCCCCATCAGCTCTGCCAATTTATTGGCCAAATCATCTCCCCGTAGGTTTTTACCAATAATTTTGCCCTCTTTGTCGAGCAGGAAGGTGCAAGGAATGGCTGTAACGCCATATTTCTGCGCAATTTGGCTCTGCCAGAATTTTAGTTCGGATACCTGGTGCCAAACCAATTGGTCGTCGGCGATGGCTTTTACCCAAGCATCTTTCTCCCTGTCGAGCGAGACGCCAACAACATCAAATCCTTTGTCCTTGTATTTGGCATAAAGCGCCACGACATTAGGATTCTCATGACGACATGGCTGGCACCAGGCTGCCCAAAAATCGATCATGACATATTTTCCCCTCGTTGAGGAGAGGGTAAATGAACCGCCATCCGGTGTCGGCAATGTAAAATCCGGGGCCATGGACCCCATGTCTGTTGCTCTTTTCTTTTCCGCGATCTTTTTCAGCTCGGCAACATAAATGGAAGGATGAACCGATGGATCCAGAAATTTAATAAGCGTATCAATCTCTGCAGCGGAAGCAGTCTCACCAAATTGCATCATGGCAATTAGTGGCGAAACCGTCGATGCTTTGTGCTCACGAATGAAATTTTTGGCATATACGGATAGATTTTGGACCATTGCTTCGTAGTCTATCCGGGCTTTTTTCATCCCGTCCTGATCGCCCGATTGCTGAGCTGACATAAACCGCTGTTGCATACCTTGCGACTCTTTTGATAGACTCATCAGTTCTGTCTGGTAAACCTTGAATTCTTCATTGGATTTTGATCCTGTTACAACTGACTTGTCCAGACTATCATTATATGCCTGAATGGTAATGGTTCCGTTTTCTGCAAAAAACTGGGCCACCATTTGCTGCGGAACCAGGGCAACAAATCTCAGTTCAGGCAGATCGGCCTTCCCTGTGAGCTGGAATTTACCCTTCGTGATTGTTGTAGAGTCTTCCGCAATCCATCTTCCATTGTCAAACTTCATCAACTGAATTTTACCGCTCTCTTTTCCTTTTATCTCACCTTTTATTACGAATTTATCTGGCTTGGCGCAGGATAGGATGCTCATGGTTATCAGTCCAAAAAACAGCAATTTTTTTATCATCTGGATAACTTGTTTAAGGGTTGAACAACAACCCAGGTTTATTTTAAAAGGCTAAAATTAGAAAAGATTTTCAGGAAAGAGGCCTCAGCGGTTGCTTATGGTGCTAAAATATTTTTCGAGTAAATCCTGCGCAGCGACGAAAGGGCTTATTTTTTCCTCAGAGACAACTTGTTCCAAATGGTTGAGGTTAAACTGAACAAGATCATTTTGATAAAAACTGTTTTTCAAATTGGCATCGATGGTTTCGTACATCCAGAACCTGGCCTGACTTGAGCGACGCTCCTTGAAATAACCATTTCCTTTAACCAACTCAAAATATTCGTTGATGCACTCGGCAATGTCGTTCATCCCGGTCTTTTGCATGGATGAGCAGGTCAACACCTTTGGAATCCATCCTGAAGGTGGCGGAGGAAAGAGATGCAGTGCATTGCGGTATTGCGTGGCAGTAATCTTTGCACGGTGGATGTTATCTCCGTCGGCTTTGTTGATTACAACCGTATCGGCCATCTCCATGATGCCACGTTTGATACCCTGTAATTCGTCGCCGGCCCCGGCAATTTGGAGCAGTAGAAAGAAGTCAACCATCGAATGGACGGCAATTTCGGACTGGCCTACCCCGACAGTCTCAATCAGAAGAGTGTCGAAACCTGCGGCTTCGCACAAAAGGATGGTCTCGCGTGTTTTTCGGGCTACCCCTCCCAGCGATCCGGAGGATGGACTGGGCCGAATGTAAGCATTGGGATCTGAGGAAAGCTCTTCCATCCGGGTCTTATCGCCCAAAATGGAACCTTTTGAGCGCTCGGAGCTTGGGTCGATGGCCAGCACAGCCAACTTTTTGCCGGTAGCTGTGAGATAACTTCCAAATGATTCGATGAAAGTACTTTTCCCTGCACCGGGAACGCCGGTAATACCTATTCGCAGGGATTTTCCGGAGTAGGGGAGGCAGCGGCCAATAATATCCTGGGCGATACGTTGATGCTCCGGTTTGTTGCTTTCAATCAAGGTAACTGCCCTGCTCAATATGGTGCGGTTTCCCTGGAGGATACCTTCACAATATTCGTCGGCAGTCAGTTCAATTTTCTTGTTCTTTTTCAGAAAACGATCAACAGATTCCTCATTCACAGCTTGCGGCTGATCAACCCCTTTGTTGACATTGAGCCCCACATATTCGGGGGCATTTTCGGGATGATAAACTTTTCGGGATCCTGTCATCTAACCTTATATTGTCGATAAAACGGTAGAGACAAGGCATGCCTTGTCTCTAGCTAATTTTGTGCCGGAGTTATTGAGCCTTGGAGACATTACCCGAAATCCTCAAAATGGAAGTAGATTGGTTCGGGTCATTTGAAATGATGGTGATGGTTTTGCTTTGCAATCCAAGTTTGCCTGTTGAGTCAAAAACCACTTTCAGGTCGGTATCTTTACCGGATTTAATGACGTTGGAGGTTGGATTGGCTGCAGTGCAACCACAGGAGGCTTTTACGCTGCGGATTTGAAGGTCGCTTTTCCCTTTGTTAATAATCTTGAAGGTGTATTCGACTTTCTTGCCCTCCTTGATGTCGCCAAAATCATAAACCCGTTCATTAAAATCAATGATGGGCGCATTCTGAATCTCCTTCGGCGTCATCTTTGAGAAATCCTCTTCAACGGTTGCTGTCACATTGACGCCGTAATTGTAGTTTTCTTCACCATTGTAGGTTAGATAGACCCTCGCCATCTGATATCCTAGTTCGGTAGTTTTGGCGCCGTCATATGTTACCACGATGAAACCAGTGCCATTCGGCTCAACTACGGAGGGATTGACCTTAACCGTCAAGTAGGCCAATACGCCCTTGAGCCCAATGGTTACCTTTGTTCCGGAGGTATTGATAAATTTGAGCGAGTCTGTCTTTCGCTCATTGTTTTTAATCCTTACGAAGGAAAGATTGTTGTTCAACATTCTGATCTTTCCAAGATCAATGGGGTATTGTTCGTTGATGCTGAGTGATTTGGGAAGTACCTCGCCCGCGATTTTCAAAACAATGGCGCCATTTGGAATATTGGCCATAACAGTGATGGTCTTGTTGAAGCTTCCTGGACGGCCTTCAGGGTTGTATGAAACCTTGATGAAGCCGGTCTTACCGGGAAGGATTGGTTCCTTGCTCCATTCGGGAGTGGTACATCCGCAGGAGGCGCTCACAGTTGAGATCACCAACGGAATTTTTCCATTGTTCTTGAAGTTGAAGTTATAGTTGGCAGAACCGGCATCTTCCTTGATTTTGCCAAAGTCATGGTCTAAACTTTCAAAAACCATATCAGCAGTGGTTTGGGCACCTGCATTCAGCCCTGCCAGGAGTAGGAGGGCTACTGTAAACAATCGAACTAGATATCTCATAGGTATAAACATAAAATAATTATTTGCCTGGATTTATTGGTAACAATCGCAGTTTAGTTAAATGTGTACCGCGATTGCAGGATACAAAACTAAAAAAATGATGGTTCCAACAATATTTAACGCCTAAATTATTCATCCCCGAAATAGACACCCATCTTTCTTGCCTTTTCAATCATTTGATCATTGGGGTCGACCAGGCTCAATTTTCCTCCCACTTTATCGAGCGGAACTGATCCGATCTTTCCATTTCGGACGCAAACCATCTGGCCATACTCCCCTTTTGCGATCAACTCTGCTGCATAGGCCCCGTAACGGGTAGCCAAGATGCGATCCATCGCTGAAGGACTTCCCCCCCGCTGTATGTATCCCAATCTGGTATCGCGTGTTTCAATGCCTGTCAATGTTTGAATCCTTTCAGCAATATAGGCAGATGCCGATATGTGCGATGGATGATCGATACCTTCCGCAATGACAACAATGGAGTATGGTTTTTTCTTGGAAAACCTATTTTCAATTGCCTTACAGACGCTATCAATGTTAAATTTGATCTCAGGAATAAGGATGATGTCCCCGCCCCCTGCCAGTCCTGCATAGAGTGCAATCCAGCCGGCATCGTGTCCCATCACCTCAATGACCATTGCACGCTGGTGCGAGTTGGCAGTGGTATGCAGCCTGTCAATGGCCTCGGTAGCAATTGTTACAGCCGAGTCAAAGCCAAACGTTATCTCAGTTCCATACACATCGTTGTCGATGGTTTTAGGGATCCCAACCACGTTGATTCCTATTTTTTGCAGTTGCGCTGCAGTCTTCATGGTACCGTTACCTCCGATGCACACTACACAATCGAGTTCAAGATCTTTGTAATTTTTTTTGATCAGGGCAGGTTTTTCATTGGTCTCCTCACCCTTCTCCATTTTAAATGGTTTTTCACGTGATGTGCCCAGGATAGTCCCTCCAACAGTCAGAATTCCAGATAGTTTTGATTCGTCCAATACGATATATTCCTTCCAGATCAATCCGCTGAAACCCGCCGTAAATCCAATAACTTCCATCCCGTGGTTGAGAATGGCTGTTTTGCCAACCCCGCGAATGGCCGCATTCAAGCCGGGACAATCGCCTCCCGCCGTTAAAATGCCGATTCTTTTTGTCATAGAAATTAAATTTTCCGGTATTTTCCAATACGTTCGATGAGTGTTCAAAGTTACAACGATTAGTTTGTCCAGGCGATTATTCCCGATAATTTTATTGGATTTTCATTAAATTTGTACTTTAGCGGAAGGAAATAGCCATTCTGGATTTTACAGATTAACCCGAAAAGGATTTCGGGATGGGAGATGGGTGTTCCGTCAGATAATTGTTGTGAAATGATAGAAATTAAGTATAACCTTCAAAATTAAAATGAGATGAAAAATCTGTTGATTTTTTGTGCCGCTGCTTGGATCGTTGTCAGCTGCAACACACAACCAAAAAAAAGTGCAGATTCTGCCAAGGGCGACGAGAAAAATAAAAGGGCATCCATTCAGCAAATGAACACCCTTTCAGCTGCTGAGGCGGCCCAGGGATGGTTATTGCTGTTTGATGGTAAGACAGGAACTGGCTGGAGAGGTGTCAACAAGAGTGATTTTCCCGCAGGTTGGACCGTTGAAGACGGAACCCTTAAGTGTGTTGGCTCAGGCATGGGGGAAGCAGGCGCTGCCAATGGGGGGGATATTCTGTATGCCGGCAGGAAATTTTCGAATTTTGATTTAAAAATTGAGTGGAAGATCTCGAAAGGAGGAAATTCAGGCATATTCTATCTGGGACAGGAGAATGGAAAAGAGATTTGGAGAACTGCACCTGAATTTCAGGTTTTGGATAATGACAACCACCCGGACGCCATTCTGGGCAAAGATGGTAACCGGATGGCAGGATCACTTTACGACCTGATTCCGGCCAAACCCCAAAATACAATGCCTTTTGGAGAATGGAACAGTGCTGAGATTGTCTGTTATCAGGGTACTGTTGTTCACAAACAAAATGGGGCAACGATCGTGGAATATCATCTCTGGACGCCGGAATGGAACGATATGGTGAAGAATTCCAAATTTCCATCATACAATCCGGATTGGGCCAAGGTTGCCAAGGAAGGGGTCATCGCCCTGCAGGATCATGGCAACGATGTTTGGTACCGCAATATCAAGATTCGTCCGCTGTAATTCTTCTTACACAGAGTTTCACAGAGGAGCACAGAGAACCACAGAGCTTAGACAATTTATCTCTGTGGTTCTCTGTAATAATATCATATTTTATCGTATTGTGTTTAGCCACTTAAGAAAATGGTTAAGAGTTTCTGTGTAAAATGGACTGCTTAATATTCTCTATTCTCCGTGTAACTCTGTGCTTCTCTGTGAAACTCTGTGTAATATTTTTCAAGGCAGGATTTAGTCCGGGGAGTATCCTGACTCATTCAGAATCTTGTGGTAATCATTCTCGTTCATCAACCCTTGAAGCGTTGTTTTAGGGTTATTTTTTATGTAGCTTTTCACAATTTGCCATCCCAACCATACTCCAGTCCTTCCCGGTGATTTTTGACCAAAGGGCGTGGTAAAGGGGGCCGGATTGATGAACCTTACCAACTCCATCCTGTCGCCGGAGAAAAGCATTTTTCTTTCGACCAGGTAACTCCACATCTCCTTTTCATGCTCTTTGCACCAAACCAATTGTGTATGACTGTACCCAATCTTCAGGGTGTCTGGTCCATCAGGAATCAGGGCATCCAAAAAATAGAGCAGTTTTCCCTGATGAATCATCCCTGAAATCAAATTCTCTGTTTTCCCTTTGTACTCAAATTGTTGGGATACAAATCCATAAAGAGCATCGTAAACCAACTTGTGGGGTTCCATGTTGTGCCTTTTGTAGGTTGGGATACCAAGTCGGGAGTAAAAGCGGCAATTGTAACCAAGGTAATTGTCGAGACTGATACCCAGTGCATTTGGAAATGTGACGATCGATTGATTAAACCCTGACAGATAGGTATATACCCTTGGCATTTGCATTCCGGGGAAATAGTGCACATAATGTTTAAATGCCAGTTCTATTTGTCTGGCATAGGGTTGGAAATCCTTAAATACAGAATCTGTTTTTGCCCTTGTTGCCGTTATGGTCGAGTCGGTAATAAAAGTTAGAAGGTAGCCAGAATAGAGGGAATCATGCGAATCCCCAATGGCCAGAACCTCCTTGTTGTAGAGGCTGAAAAAGGGACCATACTTCTCTTGTAGAAGCGGGATCGAGCGGTTTGCATTATTTGGTGTCACGGTAAACAGGTCTTGGTCCAACCGACCGATTTCAACCTTCAGATTGATATCGGAAACATCGATTTTCAGCGGATTTCGATGACAGGCCGTTATCGTGAGTAGCGTTATCAGCAAATAGGCCAAATTGCATTTTAAGTTCATAACAACTTACTTTTCATTGTCGGGTAACAAACAGGAACACAAAAAAGCATCTGAAATTCATTGTTTGCGGGGGTGAATTTATCTATTTTTGTCGTTACGACTGTCAAAAATTACAGCTGACTTTAAAAAGTTGAATTAGTATTTTACCAAAGTAAGAAAGAATCAT
>JALOCD010000144.1 GCA_023228025.1 Prolixibacteraceae bacterium
TGAATTACCATGTGGGAAATTTCCCGGAAAACAGTTCACGGATCATCGCCGCCATCGGTAAGGCAAAAGAGCAAGGCGCCGATTTGGTCCTCTTCTCTGAGTTATCCGTTTGTGGTTATTATCCGAATGATCTCCTGGAAAGATTGGAGTTTATTCAGGAATCGCTCGCTGCCATTGAGAAGATCGCTTCAGTCTGTCATGGAATTGCTGCGCTGGTGGGCGGCCCCAGTTTCAACCCCAGTCCGAAAGGGAAAATGCTCTTCAATTCTGCCTTTTTTTTAAAGGACGGTGCCATAAAAAGTATCCACAGCAAAACACTACTGCCTACGTATGATGTGTTCGATGAATACCGTCATTTTGAATCGAACAAAGAATTTAATTTGATAGAGCTGAATGGTTGTAAGATAGCTGTAACGATCTGCGAAGATCTTTGGTTTAGCCAGAAGGTGATGAATGCTTTTGGAAGGGAAAATCTCTATGCTACCTCACCGATGGAGGAAAATTGCAGGCAATGTCCCGATCTGGTTGTCAATCTCTCGGCCTCTCCCTTCTCTTACCGTCAGGAAAGATTAAGGAAAGATATTGTGATCGAAAACGCAGTGAAATACCAGGTACCTGTTATCTATGTGAATCAGGTAGGGGCTCAGACAGAACTGATTTTTGATGGGGGATCTTTTATGGTTGATAAGCAGGGAAAAGTGGTAAAAGAGCTGGCCTATTTCGTCGAGGATTTTGCCATCGTGGAGACCTTGGATGGGGCGGTAAACCAACTGCAGCCTCAGGCAGAAACATCTGAAAAAATATACCAGGCGCTAGTACTGGGGATTGCCGATTATTTTGGAAAATCAGGTTTCAGCAAGGCCACCCTTGGATTATCAGGGGGTATTGATTCTGCCTTGACATTGGTCCTTGCAGTCAGGGCGCTTGGGGCCGGGAATGTCAAAGTGCTGCTGATGCCCTCACAATACTCTTCCGATCACTCCGTGACAGATGCTGTTACATTGGCACATCGGCTTGGGGTTTCCTATGATACACTTCCCATCCATGATATTGCGGTCGCATTTGACCAAACGCTTGCCCCAATATTCAAATGCTTGCCCAATGACCTGACGGAGGAGAACATTCAGGCAAGGGTGCGAGGTATTTTGCTGATGGCATTCTCCAACAAATTTGGAAATATTCTTCTCAACACCTCTAACAAAAGCGAAGCAGCGGTAGGGTATGGTACCCTCTACGGGGACATGAACGGCGGTTTGTCCGTTTTGGGAGATTTGTATAAAACTGAGGTGTACCAACTCTCAAAATATATCAACAGGGAGGAGGAGATCATTCCTGTAAATACCATCCTGAAACCACCCTCCGCGGAATTGAGGCCAGGTCAGAAGGATTCGGATTCCCTTCCTGATTATGAACTGCTGGATGCCATTCTCTATCAGTACATCGACCAGGCCAGAAGTGTTGATGACATTATCTTCGATGGATTTGATGAAACAATCGTTAGAAAAGTGGTAAATCTGGTCAACAGAAACGAATACAAACGCTTTCAGGCGCCACCTACCCTCAGGGTTTCATCCAAGGCATTTGGGTTTGGCAGGAAAATGCCGATTGTAGCGAGGTACCCACTGTAAAAAAGAGGGGGAGACTTGGCGAGGGGGAGAGGGGGAGAACGAATGACGGATGGACGGAACGAATGACGGAGAGACGGAAAGAAGGAGGGGATGACAAGGAAGAAGAAATGAAACGTAGAAACAGTGAAAGTCTTTTTTTCTTTTAATCTGTGTAATTTGTGTCATCTGGGGTGAGGAGGAGTTTAAGCGTTTGAAATGTTTCCCAATTCTGTTTATTCTGTAATTCTGCAAATCCTGCTTCAGACAATTTGTGTGATTTGTGTAATTTGTGGTTGGGTGGGGTTTAATCCGCGGTTATTTTGATTTTGGAGGATTAATTTATATTTTTGAGATGTTTTACAACATTTTTCTCAGCAATGTCCGACAATTTTGGTTTTGAAAGTCCGTTCAAAGGGGAGAACTGCATATTCAATTTACTGACGCCCGATGAGATGTCCATACTGAAGGCAAATTCGTCTATTACCCGCTACCGGAAAAATGATTACATCTTTATGGAAGGTGATGCTCCTGTTGGCATGCAATACCTCAAGGAGGGAAAAGTAAAATTGATTAAAGAGGGGATAAGTGGCAGGGAGCAGATAATCAGGATGTTTACCGAAAATGGATTGATAAGTTACAGGTCCCTTCTCGCCGGAGAACCCCACAATGGAACCGCAATTGCCATTGAAGATTCAGAAATTGTAACGATCACACCTAACATTTTGTATGGCGTCCTGCTCAAAAATTGTGATTTTTCACTGGCACTGCTCAAAGATCTGGCTTTGGAATTGGGTCATTCCAACCATCGTACAGTAAGTCTTACCCAAAAGCACATTCGTGGCAGGCTGTCCGAGTCAATCCTGTTTTTGAAGGAAAAATATGGATTCGAAAATGACGGACAGACGTTGAAAGTTTACCTCTCCCGCGAGGATCTGGCCAGTCTCTCCAACATGACCGCATCCAATGCCATTCGTACGCTTTCGACCTTTGCCGGAGAAAAAATCATTGCCATGGATGGCAGGAAGATCAAGATTACAGATCTTTCCAAGCTTGAGAAGATAAGCAAACAAGGATAAAGGATAAAGTAAAAAGGATAAAGTGGCATTCGAGCTGAATTGAACTTTGTCTCACCTAATAATTAAGAAAAGACGCCGCAAATCAACATTGCAGCGTCTTTTACTTTATCCTTTTCACTTTATCCTTTATCCTTACTCTTCGAAATATATCCGTTTGACCCTTTGCCCAACTGTTGTAAGCACCTCATAAGGAATCGTTCCCATCCACTCGGCGATTTTTCCGACCGGCTGTCCTTCACCGAAAAGAATGACTGTATCATCTTCCTGGCAAGCGATATCCGTGACATCTGCCATGCACATGTCCATGCAAACTGTGCCGGCAATGGGGGCAGGAATGCCGTTAACAAGGATACTCCCAACGCCATTGCCCAATCTACGGCTGTAACCATCGGCATACCCTATCGGGATGATGGCAATCCTGGTAAGGCGTGCAGCCACAAAACTTCGGCCATAGCCAACACTTTCGCCGGGCTGGACCGTCTTGATTTGAGAAATGGTGGATTTTAGGGTTGCCACATTCTTTAACTGAGATGAATGATTTGGACTCGATCCGTACAATCCAATACCCAGCCTGACCATGTTAAGTTGCATTTCAGGGAAGCGTTCGATGCCGGCAGAGTTGAGCACGTGGAGAAGAATGCTGTAGTCAAATTCCCTGGTAATTAATTGACTTAGCCGGTGAAAATTTTCAAACTGCTGCAACGTAAAGTTATCGTTGGCAGCATCTTCACTCACGGCAAGATGGGTAAAGACAGACCGAACGTAAAGTGTATCCCTCTTTTTTATGTAGGAGACCAGGTTTTCAATCTCCGACGGAGAATCGAATCCAAGCCTCTTCATGCCTGTATCGATTTTAATGTGGATCGGGAAATTGTTAACAGCGCTTTTTTTCAGGGCTTCATCGAAACTGCGCAAAAGCGTAAAACGGTAGATATTCGGCTCAAGCCTGTTTTCAATCATGGATCCAAAGCTGTGTTCTTCGGGGTTCATAACCACAATGGGCAATTCAATTCCGGCGTTGCGTAACGCTATCCCTTCATCGGCGATGGCCACCGCAAGGTAGTCCACCCTGTGAAACTGTAGGATTCTGGCTACTTCCACCGATCCGGTTCCGTAGGAGAAAGCTTTGACCATGGCCATCAGCTTGGTCTCAGGTCTAAGTTGTCGACGATAGTGGTTGAGGTTGTGCACCATCGCGCTCAGGTTGATCTCCATGATGGTTTGGTGCCTTTTCTCCTGCAACAGTGTCGAGATCCTGTCGAACCTGAAACTTCTAGCCCCTTTCAAAAGAATCACCTCATCCCTGAAGTCTGATTCGTGAAAATGAAGCAGAAACTCCTCGGTATCTGGGAAGAAATGTTTCTCTTCTACTTGAAATGCATCGCTGAAAATACTGATCTGCTTTCCGATACCAATCATCTTGCTGATGTTTCGCAATCGGATGTATTCGGCGACTTCACGGTAGAGTAGTTCGGGGTTTATGCCCGATTGGAGGATGTCTGACAGAATCAGGGTGCTTTTTAGTTTTTGGGCGTCTTTTTGCTGAACCAGAAAATCGAGTGCATTGATCAGGGAGGCGGTGTCGGAGTTGTAGCTGTCGTCAATGATGGCACACCCATTGTTTCCCTTCTTGATTTCGAGACGCATGGAGAGTGTGGAAAGATGCAGAAAGAGATGCTCGAAACTACCCGGTTTCATTCCTGTTGCCAGAACATAAGCCCAGCAGTGGATGGCATTTTCGACGTGTGCCCCATCCGTAAAAGGGATAACCAGGGAGATGATTTTTCCATTAAAAAGGGCTTCAATAACGGTGGTTAGATTCGAACTCTTCCTGGAAATAATTAGCAAATCGGCCTCTTCCCGGGCAGACCAGCGAAAAAATCGTGGATTTCCTGAGTAGGATATTCCAGATAAAGCTTGATGTACCGGTTCAAAATCCTTGCAGTAGACAATGAGCTGACAGTTGACAAATAGCTTTACCTTTTCATTCACCAACTCCTCAATCGAGGAAAAATTTTCGAGATGGGCATTCCCCAGGTGGGTAAAAATACCGTGATCGGGGTGAAGTATGACCTCCAGCCTTGACATCTCTCCGGGTTTGGATATGCCGGCCTCGAAAAGCGCCAAATCAAAACTGTCATCCATCAACCAGACAGAAAGGGGATTTCCAATTTGTGAGTTGTAACTGCGAGGACTTCTGACTACCCGACGCGAAGCTCCAAGAATTTCGGAAAGCCACTCCTTTACCATTGTTTTTCCATTGCTTCCGGTGATGGCTGTCACAGGATAGTTGAATCGTCTGCGGTGAGCTGCTGCAATCATTTGCAAGGCAGTCAGAGTGTTTTCAACTACAATATACGAAGCCGGGACAGGGCTTTTACTTCTGTCTGGAAGGGTTGAAACAACAAAGCAGAAGACCTCCTTCGAATTTGCATCAGCAATATAATTGTGGCCATTGTTTCTTCCATTCTTGAGCGCAAAGAAGAGGGTCTCTTTCCCCGATAGGATTGTTCGGCTGTCAAAGGCGAGGTAACGTACCGGATGATCTGTTGTTGTCCCATATTGAATCAGCTGACCATGGACAATTGAGGCAATCTCGGTCAGGGTGTAGTCCATCATGGTTTTAGGTTGATGGTCCGGAAACATTCGCGGCAAAGAGGTTCATAGCTATCCTTTTCTCCCAGCATAACCAATTTTTCTGCATCCGTTAACCTGTGACTGAAATGGGCGATGTGGCCGCATCTCATGCAAACCGCGTGAACCTTGGTAACATACTCGGCGCAGGCCATTAATCCCGGCATCGGACCAAAAGGCGCTCCACGAAAATCCATGTCCAGTCCGGCGACAATTACCCGTATGCCCATGTCTGCAAGTTTATTGCAAACCTCTACAAGGTTTTCGTCGAAAAATTGGGCCTCATCGATGCCAATGACATCGATGTTGCCGGAGAGCAATAATATGGTGGAAGAGTTGTCAATGGCCGTCGACCGGATGGTATTTTCGTCATGGGAGACTACGTCCGTAGAAGAGTAACGTGTGTCGATGGTTGGTTTAAATATTTCGACCCGCTGTTTGGCAATTTCCGCCCTGCGCAATCTGCGGATTAGTTCTTCCGTTTTCCCTGAAAACATTGATCCTACGATGACTTCAATCCAGCCCCGCTTCCGCCCATTGTTCAAATTACTCTCGATAAACATAGTTCAAAAATAGTTTTTTTCTGCTTCTTTTAGAAACAATTTATGCTGGTAAGTGATCAATTGAAAATGACTTATTTCTACCCACATTTTGTTCCTAACGGAACATGCATCATTCATCGATATTCTACCGGGATAAATAGGTATCTCTCATCAAAATCAACCTCAAATTTCTCCAAAAATTCATGATATTCTTCTGCAAAGGTCTTTTTACGCGTCCCATTCCTTTGTGGTGCGGTTAAATTTGTATTTTTACCATCTTCAATTCAATTTCTATGGATAAAAAATTATGGTTGAGGGTAATCAGGGAAGAGCTTGAATTACTTGACGCATTGGCAACGGGAATGATAGAGGATAAGAAACTTTCGAAGGAGGAGGTTGAGCTTGCTATTTCCAGGGCGAACATGGTCGCCAAAGAGTTTGAAATGCTTTTGAATCAAATCGCTCCACCCGTCCATCAGGAAGAAAAGGTAGTGGAGGTTGAAGTTCCGTCTAAAGCAGTGGAAGAAGAGATAATATTTCAAATGCCAATTCCGGCGTACAATATTGCTGAAATTGAAACGAAATCTTCTCCTGTTGGTCTAACTGAGGTTCCGCTCCTTCAAATGGAACAACCTCCGGTCCAGTCCCCTGGTCCCCAAGTCTCCGAGTCTCCCAGTCCCCCCGTCTCCCTGGCGCCCAGTCTCTCCGTCTCTCCGTCATCCGGTCCCTCCGTCCCTCAGTCCCTCCCTAATGCTTATTCAGACGAACCCTCCGTTCTGCATTTGGAGACCAAACCTGAAGAAAATTCACGTTTCAAGCCCGCTCCCATCAAAAGTCTGAAGGAGGGTTTGATTCTCAATGACCGTTATCTTTTCCAGCGGGAGCTATTCAACAATGATAAAGCCAAACTTGATGAGACTGTGGCCTCTCTTGACCGTTTGTCGAGCATCCAGGAAGCAGTTGAATACCTGAAAGCGAATTTCAGATGGAACAAAAGTGAAGCATCAGAAAAATTCGTGCAGCTGGTGAAACGGAGGTTCTCCTGAACCAGAAGGATAAAGGATAAAGGCAAAAGGATAAAGTGGAAAACGCTTCTTCAAAATGTGCAGTTAAAAATTGTTCTGATTTTATCAATTCAACTCTTATATCTCATAACTCATATCTCATATCTCATAACTCATATCTCATATCTCATATCTCATATCTCATAACTCATATCTCATAACTTATAACTCGTGAGTAAATTGTATCTGGTTCCAACGCCGATTGGCAATCTCGAAGACATGACCTTCAGGGCTGTGAGGATTTTGAAGGCGGTTGATCTGATATTGGCAGAGGATACCCGTACCTCCTCCTTTCTATTGCGCCATTATGAGATTGCCACCAGACTGGTTTCCCACCACAAGTTTAACGAGCACAAAACCGTTGAGCGGATTGCAGAGCAGATTCTTGGCGGTGATTCAATCGCCCTGATATCGGACGCCGGGACTCCTTCCATTTCGGACCCGGGCTTCTTGCTGGTGCGTACCTGTCTTGAAAAGGGGGTGGAAGTTGAGTGTTTACCGGGGGCCACGGCATTTGTCCCGGCATTGGTCAACTCGGGATTTCCTAGTGACCGCTTTTGCTTCGAAGGATTTCTGCCACCAAAAAAGGGAAGGCAAAAGAAGCTGTTGGAGTTGGCCGGCGAATCCCGCACGATGATCTTTTACGAATCCCCATACCGGTTGGTCAAAGCGCTGGAGCAGTTCGTCGAATATTTTGGCGCCGACCGGAAAGTATCGGTATCGCGCGAGCTCACCAAACTATTTGAAGAGAATTTTAGGGGCACTGCAACCGAGGTTTTGGCACATTTCAAATCTAAAACAGTAAAAGGGGAAATTGTAATCGTCGTGGAAGGAAAACCACACAATGAAATTGCAAATTACAAATTACAAATTACAAATTTGGAAAGTGGTGAGGATTAGATAATTAATTGAAATTTGAAAATGGACAATTGACAATGAATAAATATTAAAATTAATAAACGCAGCAATGTTTTTGATAGACATAATTTATTCCTATCCTTGATTTGTTTGTCTAATAATCAGATTACCAGTAATTTGTAATTTGTAATTTGTAATTTGTAATTCAATGTCGTTTAGTTAACGTTTATTTATAATCGTTTGTAGTTCATCGAGTAAGGTCGTTTTGGTTTCATCTTTCTGGGTTCACTTCTTCCGGGTCTGATGATTTCCCTGGTCTT
>JALOCD010000178.1 GCA_023228025.1 Prolixibacteraceae bacterium
TCGAGAATTTTATCGTATGCTCAGGAACGAAAATCACTGATACCACACTGGTCTCCAACTGTTTTATCGGACAGGGATGTATTCTTGATAAACACTATTCTGCGGTTGAATCAGTCTTTTTTGCCAACTGTCAGGGACTGCACGGGGAAGCCTGTTCCATCTTTGCAGGTCCTTACACGGTTTCCCACCACAAATCGTCGTTGCTGATTGCGGGACTTTTCTCCTTTATGAATGCGGGAAGTGGGTCGAACCAAAGCAACCACCTGTACAAACTTGGGCCGATTCACCAGGGAGTGGTCGAAAGGGGGGCCAAAACAACCAGCGATTCCTATATTTTATGGCCTTCACGGATAGGGGCCTTTTCTCTCGTTTTGGGTCGTCACTACCGCCATTCCGATACGACTGATTTCCCCTTTTCATACCTGATTGAGGAGAAGGATGAAAGCCGGTTGGTTCCTGGCATAAACCTGCAAAGTATTGGGACCATCCGCGACTCGCAGAAATGGCCAAAGCGCGACAGACGGAAGGATACCAACCTGTTGGATTCCATTAATTTCAACCTGTTGAGTCCATACACCATTCAGAAGATGATCAATGGACGGGCTATCCTGCTTGAGCTACTGAAAGCTTCCGGCGAAACGGCCCCACATTATACATACAATGGGATGATCATCAAGAATAGCGCTCTGTTGAGGGGAATCGAGCTGTATGAGAAGGCTATTTGGAAATTCTTAGGCAACTCGCTTATTTCCAGGATACAACGGGTGAAGGTTGATTCAGTTGCTGAGATCAGGGAGGCTTTGAAAAAGGATACCCCACTTGGAAGTAACTCCAGGTGGCTTGACCTGTCTGGCTTGATTTGCCCATCGGATGCAGTCGATCAGTTGCTGGATTCGATTGAGAACAAAAGGGTTCATTCCCTTGAGGAGGTTCATGCCGCAATTCGTTCAATCCACAAAAATTACTATACCTATGAATGGTCTTGGGCCGTCGATGTTTTTCGCCAGTTTTATAAGACACCGATGGATGAATTTTTGCCTGAAGATGTGATCGAAGTGACCAGGAAATGGCTGAATGCCGTCCTGGAAATTGACCACCTACTCTACGACGACGCTAAAAAAGAGTTTTCCCTGATCAAACAAACCGGATTTGGGATCGACGGCGATAAATTGGTCCGGCAATTGGATTTTGATGAAGTAAGGGGGGAATTTGAAACCCATGCAGAGGTGAGCTCGATCAGGGACCACATGGCGAAAAAGGAGACATTGGGCCATGAAATAATTGCCAAAATGGAAAGAATCCTATTGCTCCAGACCATCCAAAATTAAATTTTATGTGCGGAATTGTTGGTTATGTGGGCGAAAACCAGGCCTACCCATTTTTGATTCAGGGACTCAAACGACTCGAATACCGTGGTTATGACTCAGCCGGTCTGGCCATTTCAGGAACTGAACTTCAGGTTCACAAGTGCAAGGGGAGGGTAGCCGATCTTGAAGATCATGTGCAATCAAAAGATGTGCATGGATTGGTTGGTATTGCTCACACACGCTGGGCAACACACGGGGAGCCGAACGACCGGAATGCTCATCCGCACCGCTCCATGATGGGGAATTTTGCCCTGGTGCACAACGGAATAATCGAAAATTATGCCGAACTGAAAACCGACCTTATTAGGAATGGATTTGAATTTCAATCCGAAACGGATACCGAGGTGTTGGTCAACCTAATCGAGTTTTTTTACTTGAACGGCGAAGGGATTGAGGCCGAAATGGCAGTCCGTCTGGCATTGTCGAAAGTGATAGGCGCCTTTGGAATTGCTGTGATGTGCACAAAAGAAAAAGAGCAGTTGATTGTTGCCCGAAGGGGAAGTCCTTTGGTAGTGGGGATCGGAATCGGCGAATATTTTGTCGCATCCGACGCAACACCAGTTATTGGCTATACCAACAATGTTATATATTTGAATGACAATGATCTGGCAATTATTTCGCAAAATAGTCTGACCATCAAAACACTCGAAGACAAGCCATCCACTTTCAAAATTTCACGGGTAAACCTGACGATTGGCGAAATAGAGAAGGGCGATTTTGCCCATTTTATGTTGAAAGAGATATTTGAACAGCCTAAGACCATTGAAGATACTTTCAGGGGCCGTCTTTCAACCGACCGCAACTCCATTGTATTGGGTGGATTGTTGGATATTTTTCCCCGTATTGTTCAGGCCAAACGGATCATACTAATTGGTTGCGGAACCTCGTGGCATGCCGCCCTGGTTGGGGAATACCTGATTGAGACCTATGCCCGCGTTCCGGTGGAGGTCGAATATGCCTCCGAGTTCAGGTACAGGAACCCAATATTGTCGGCCGATGATGTCGTGATCGCCATCAGCCAGAGTGGCGAAACTTCCGATACCCTGGTGGCCTTGCGGATGGCAAAGGAGCGGGGCGCGACCATCCTCGGCGTTTGCAACGTGGTTGGCTCATCGATCGCACGGGAGACCGATGCCGGTGTTTACACCCATGCCGGGATAGAAATTGGTGTTGCCTCCACCAAGGCATTTACGGCACAGGTAACAGTCATGACGCTTTTCGCGCTGAAGCTGGCCTTTGCAAGAGGCGAGTTATCCTCTGCCCTTTATTCAGAACTTATTCAGGAACTGGCCATGATTCCATCCAAAATATCCACCATCCTGGCCGGTCACCAAAGAATTGAAGAGATTGCCGCCAAATACAAGGATGCATCCAATGCGCTTTATCTGGGAAGGGGGGCCCTTTTCCCGGTAGCGCTGGAAGGTGCGCTCAAACTGAAAGAGATCTCCTACATGCATGCCGAAGGCTACGCGGCAGGGGAGATGAAGCATGGCCCTATCGCCCTGGTGGATGACAACCTGCCGGTAGTAGTGGTCGCTCCCAAAGATCATTATTACGAAAAACTTGTCAGCAACATTCAGGAGGTAAAAGCACGAAAAGGGAACATCATCGCAGTGGTGACCGAAGGGGATCTCGTATTGAAAGAGATGGTCAACGATGTATTTGAAATCCCCGAATCCCATCCGGCAGTAACGCCATTGCTGGCGATTATTCCGTTGCAGCTTTTCTCGTATTACATTGCCGTACTGAGGGGGTGCAATGTGGACCAGCCGAGAAATCTGGCAAAATCGGTTACCGTCGAGTAGTTTTAAATGCCTGCAATGTAAATGAAGCAACGGAGTGGCGATCTCTGTGCAAATCCGAACCTTTGCTGAAGGATTTGAAAGTTTCAACCAGTTTACTTTGAAATCGAATAAATCTGATATAACTTTATAGACATTAACTGCTTGGTTATGAACAGAAAAATTCGGAAAGTGGAAATATTATTTACTCTTCAGTGCGGGTTCATTCAGGGCAAGAAACAATCAGCTTTGGCAGGTTGTTTTATCCAAAAATGGTATCTTGCATGGATATCAACCCATTCGATAGCCCTCTTTCCCTGAAGGCATTCCTTGTATCAGTTTTCCTATCAAAGCGGTCTGAAAAGATGCCTTTCATTTGAGGAGACAGCTCTATTGATTCGTAACCAGTTATTTGTTCTTTCGTAAAATATAGTTTCAATACCATTGAATTATGAACAGCCTGGACAATCCTCAGAATTCCCGTCGTCAGTTCCTGCAGAAATCTGCCCTTCTGGCAGTCGGAACTACATTTGCACCATCTTTTCTTGCTTCGGGTGCTCCCGCGCATCCCGCGCCTCTCATGAAGCGGACTTTTGGCCGCATCGGTTTTAAAGTAACCACATTGGGTCTCGGTGGCCAGGCATCCATTCAATGGACACCGGAAAATATCGATCCGGTAGCGATCATCGAAAAGGCCTACAACCTTGGCATTAATTATTTTGATACTTCCAATGCGTATGGTCATAGTCAGTTGATGTACGGAAAGGCATTCACCAGGCTAGGTTTGGTGCCCGGAAATCCCAATTATAGTCTTTCCAAACGTAAAAACATCTTTCTTACATCCAAAACCATGCTCCGTTTTGGGAAAGGTGGCGACAAAAGTCCTGTTGCCGGTTTTACCAACGGTCCTGCCGGTTCCAAAGCCCTGGATGATGTCAAACGTACACTCTCGCAAATTTTCGGGGATGGTTCAGGAAGCTATCCCAAAGAGGCATGGCTGGACATGGTACTGATTCACAATCTCAACAAGATGGAGGAGGTGGATGCCATTTATGAAGGATATGACAGTCGCGATCCCAAAGCTCCTACCATCGGAGTGCTGGCAGCGCTCAGGGATGTTCGCGATGGGAGTAACCACA
>JALOCD010000062.1 GCA_023228025.1 Prolixibacteraceae bacterium
CCTTCTGAACGATGCTAATTTGTGGCTTCTCAAGTTTCATATCCTTAAATTTCTCCATCAGCATTTTATACTGAGAAACGGGGACATCGTTATCTTTAAGTACTGCAAAAGCGCCATGACTGGCATATCCAGCCTTTTCGTAGACGCTCCGGTCAAATGAGGCAATAACCGTCGAGGCATTTGCAGGCAATTTCACTTCTTTGGTTTTATTAATTTCATAACCTCCTTTTGTTTCAAAAATACCATACTGAAGTTTACCTTTCCATTCCGCATCTGTTTCGTTTATCCCATATACATTGATTTTGCCGCCTTCCTCAGCAACCACTACACCTTGTTGTGCAAAAGCCCTGCGAACAGGATGATAAGCCAACTTCTTGCGGTTGTAATAGTCTACGATGGTCCAGCCATGGGTTACAGGCCAACTATCGTTGTACATCCAGAAAATGGCGCTGGAAGAACTGAACATTCTGCGATGATAGTTTGAGATGTATTCGGTCAATGCTTCGGATTGAAGAAGCGCACTGGCAAATACATATTCATCAAAGGTCATTTGCTTATATGATTTGCCCAACCAATACTCTGTGCTTTTGTAGCTGACGTCTTGATCGCTCCAGAAGTTGACAACATTATCGTGATGGTCCCATGTTACAGAGCGTACATATTGCTCCTCTTTTGGCAAAAACTGGCGCAATGTGGCAGGGGAACTTGCCCCAAGAAATCCTCCCTCGTTCGGGAACCGATCGACATAATTCCGGTAGGCATAAAAATTGAGGCTATCTGCTCCCAGTGATACATTCCATGGATGCTGATCGCCGGTTATTGAACTCGCCGGATCTTCGTAATTCTCTGAATAAGGAGAACTTGGCCAATAGAACATTTCCGGATTTTCTTTTTTTACAATAACCGGAATGAGATGGTGATATAAAATATAATCAGGGACAACTTTCCCCCGTGTATCATAGCCCCACGAGAATGTTCCCCACTCCAGTTCATTGTTTCCCGACCAGATAATAAGCGATGGATGGTGTGCAAACTCACGAACAGCCCATGTCACTTCCTTTTTGACAGAATTGTAAAATTCCAGGTTGTCTCCGGGATATTCGGCGCATGCAAAAAGGAAATCGTGCCATACCACCAGGCCCTTTTCATCACAGAGGTCGAGTAAATCGTTACCGGCATATTGCCCGCCGCCCCATATCCGGAGAATGTTGAAGTTTGCTTCTACAGCCAGGTTCACGAGCTTCTCAAGTCTTTCTTTTGTAACGCTGCTGTAAATCATATCGGCAGGAACCCAGTTGCCACCCTTCATGAATATCTTTTTATTATTCACTTTCACGGTAAAATAGTTGCCGGCAACCGGATGGGCCGATTTATCCACTTCTATTTTTCTGAAGCCAAAACGACGGGAACCCGAATCGATAAGCTTCCCGTTCTGCTTAACTTCAACCTTCACTGTGTACAAATTTTGTTCACCATGTCCAATCGGCCACCAGAGTTTAGGTTTGTCAACCTTCATTTTTAGTTCGAAAGGACGAAGCGTCTTCGTCAGCGTGTCCTGAACAGTAACTTTCTGGTTTGTTTCTATTAAAGTTGCTTCTACCGTAAGGTTTGATTTGGCGGCCAATCCCTGAATGAATGGACGGATAGTCAATTCTGCAGAAGAAAGATCGTCCTTCAATTTTGTATACGTCACAACCTGGTCCAGTCGGGCTGTTTCATTCCATTCGAGCCTTACATCCCCTGTAATCCCTACATTTATCATATTAGGGTTCCAGTCCCACGAGAATTGATACTGCGGTTTACGCAACCAATGACGTTTGTTCAGAATGGTACTTAAGTCATTGTTATAGGCATCGCCTTCTTTGTCTGCCACATCGAACAACCCGCTTTCGATGCCTGCAACAAGCATGTTTGCGCCCTCTTTTAGTTTGCCTGTAACATCAATGCGGCAAGGGATATATGTATTTTTGTGTGTACCTACAACCTCCCCGTTGATCATGATAGTAGCATTATAATCCAATCGATCGAAAACAAGCCATGCCGGTTTATCCAATGCCTCTTTGGGAACAGTAAAATATCGGTAATACTGCCAGTATTGCTGCGAAACCCAACGTGCGGCAAGGGTATTGGTTCCAACATTCATATCGCCAAACATACCACGTTTCATCATGGCCATGTTCAAGTCCATTGGAACATCAACAGTTACATACCTTAAAGTATCGTTCAACGGGTCGAAACGAATAAACCGGGCTACGTTATTGCAACCTTTGTTGCCATCACTCCATGTTACTTTCCATTTGCCGGATAGTTCTATTGACTTCGAAATTTGCGCGAATGTCGCATTCGTAATTAATAAAACCAGGATCAACTGACTTATAATCAATGTGATTGTTCTTTTCATTATTTCGGTTTAATACTTAAATTGAAGCGGGTTTTTAAATATACCTTTCATAAAAAGTGATTGTTGTTTTGATTAATGAATATATAAAATCCGCAAAACTATCTTTGGCGTGCAGAAATATCATATTGATTTGCAAATTTTATCAATGCTTCGATGTTAATGGCGCTTTCCCATGGACGATACCTGGTTCCCTGCGGACGATGATCGTTATAATATTCTGACCATACCCCCGTAGAATCCGCAACAGATAAGGTTTTTTTATAGATGGTTTCCGCACCCTCCATTTTTGTTTCAAGCATGGAATAAAGCAGGAAACCATAATCATATCCTACTGTAAGCTTATTGTTCTTAGTAGAAGTTGAGTCGATTATACACGTCAGGTCCCCAGTTTTTTTATATTGTCCAAATACTTTCGCTACAATGGGCTTCAGCTCTTTTGGCTCAAACTGAGAAGAATGTGTATACAATGGAGTAAGACTTACTGAAATGAGATTATATATTTGAGGCGCTATTTTGGGCAGAGGCCCTAATGCCAGGCAAGCAGGACATTGATACCTGTTATTGATATCACGCTCTGTCCAGTCGATCCCGGCAAACCCTTTCCTGCCAAAAACAAGACAATCGGGCCCGGACTGTTCACATACCCCGTGACGGAACCTGGGGATATCCGTTAGATTTACCCGTTCGGGATTATTGGTGATTAGCTGCCCATTCTTCCAGAAATTTTCGCGAAATAATTTTCTGGTATTCTCCAGTACCATCCTTTCATTTTCAATTTTAACGGAAGTCCATTTTTCGTGTTTTTTAATCCAGGTAAGTAATTTTTCACCGCCATCGATAAATAATATAGTAGCTTCAGCCGAACCATCGTTCAGCGCGGATCTGGGTAAAAAACCTCCTGCTACGTATGTTTCATCTCCATTAAAAGGGAGCATGCCCCGCACTAAATTTTTCTTCTGAACGTCCCAGCACCACTCAAGCAAAGGGAATATTTCAGCTATAAAAGCATCATCCCCCGACTTTTCCAACAAATCAAAAGCTTGTATAATCAGGTAGCCGGGAGTTTCTACTTCATCGTTCTCATGAACGTGAAAAACACCTTCAATTCCAATGCCCTGGGCATTATGGATTTCACCATATTTCTTCCAGATATTCCAGTAAAAGCTTAAAATGTTTTTTGCCTCTTTAAAATAACCCAATGCCAGTAACCCTCTTGAAACGCCATACTGGTCCCTCACATAACCCAATGGGTATGGATAACCGGCCATGACGGAACCTTCCAGGGCCTGTTGGGTCCGTATCATTACCGAAACGTCATCAATGGTTTGAAGCAGTTTTTCCCTTAATGGCAAATTAGCAGGAAACTGATGTCCGAAATCGGTCCTTTCGGCAGTAAATGCTTCCCACCAGGTTCTTGTCCGGTCTAGTAATTTGGCATAGCCTGATTTCTGAGCCTCCTCTGAATTTGAAATAACCTCGGGATATTCAGGCCCTCCTGAAAAATAAATATCAGATTCGCCGGGGTTAAATGTGATAATATATTCGTTTTCCTGATCTGATTTTTGTTCCACCTTTACGTTCCCTTTCCACATAATTTGATGATATAATGGCTTAGGATAGGTGTATTTCTGGTAAATAGTTGTACCTGCGGGAACAAAAAGCAACAAATTCCCTTTTGAACCAGCAATTCCTGGTTTTGTAATTACTTTTACAAAGTCTTCCAGTACCAGACGAAAGCTTATTGTTTCAGTCAGGTTAAAATGACGGATCATGCATGGCAACTCCGAATCAACAAAATCGGTAAACATTCCGGCAGATTTTCCATTCTGAAATACCTGATGTGTCCAGATTGCCGTTCCTTGTTCCCTGATGGAACGGGTTTCGGTTTGGGTATTGCGGGTCATATCCAGTTTAAATAAAGAAGGAGTTGAATAAGGGGCAGGATATATTTTAATAATATCCGGGCCATGCTTATAAACCAGCATCTTCCCATTACCAAGGGCATGCACGGACCCATCATCCTTGTCGTAAATTTTTCCTGCCTGCCCCGTTGTTTGCGCCTGGACAAATGAACCTGACGGATTAATAAATACGAGTATCGTAAACAATAGAAATGTAAATGATTTCCTGACAGGTTTCATATTTTAGAGATTTAAACTTATTTAGCAAATACCTCTTTTACAGCCTCCAGATACTTCATTCCGTTAACCATGTCCGGCTCCAGGTAACTTCCTTCGCTCCATTCGTTCCAGGAATTGATCGTGACCATTTTTGGCTGATTGGGATGTGCATCCAGGTAAGCCTTTGCTATTTTTAGATAGATTTTAAAATTTTCAGGATTGACCCCTGTCTTGAGGCATGGTTTATATTCAAAAAACCTGGAATTAGTATCCCAGTCAACTGCAACATGAGGAAAGAATGGAACAGAGAATTCTTTATCCCATTTCGGCCAAAAGGCAATGGCAGTATTGGCCCAGTCTAAATAATCATCAACCGGGGCTGAGAGGTGGACATACTGGTAATTGGTCAGGCTGTTGACCCCCAGAGCTTCTATGGTGTTATTCTGTGTCCTGACCTTATCTCCTGGGACGTTTGAATACGTGTCAGGTATATTGCTCCAAAGAATTGCCTGAAGGTGAAGGTCAGGAAAGCCTGCTTTTTTTACTTTTTCCCGAAAAGAGTCAAGGGCTTCCCTGGTTTTTTGGATCCCACCCAGTCCTCTGATAAGCGTACCAAGCTCATAGATCGAAAATACGGGTTTCCCGTCAATCTTCAAATAGGAAGGGTGTGTCATATACTGCTTGATAATTTTGTCGGTAATGATATCGAAATTGGCACGGTCGACAGCGCCATCCCAGATAGTATCATAATGATGAGAGCGACGCTTGTCCCAAAGCGTAGTTGATGCATGATTAGCCCACATGATATAAAATTCGATCTTATCGTTATTTTTGGCTTTGAGAAAACCTTTGTCAATACAATCTTCCAAAAAAGGTTTACCTTCATACCAGTACCAGTCGAACGCCAGCACATTGACCCCGTGTGATACAGCTGCATCTATCTTTTTTTCCATTACAGCGGGATTTGTTTCATCTTCATATCCCCAAAGCGGTATCCGCGGTTGCCGATGTCCTTCAAACTTAGGCGTTGCATTGCGGATGATTTCCCATTCACCTTCTGTCCCGTTAAAGAATGGTCTCCAGCGCGGTTCATCGTGATAAGCTGGCCAATAGTAAGCAGCCACTTTATAAGTTTGAACCGAAAGAACTTTATTTTCTTTGGATTGAGACTTGCAAGGTTGAAGGATAATTAATCCAATATACAAGCAAACTGTTTGTGTGTTAATGAATAAGTTGACTATTTTTTGAATTATTTTTAACATTTTCAGTTTATTTAAGTATTACTTTTGAAATTTTGGTTGAATCTATATGTATTAAAAACTTCCGAACACGTCCTTCACAGCCTCCAAATACTTCATTCCATTCACAGAGTCCGGCTCCAGGTAGCTTCCCTCGGTCCATTCGTTCCAGCAATTGATGTTCATGACACGGGGATCATTCGGATCGGCCAGTAACTTGTCCTTTGTCATTTGTAAAGCCGTTTTAAAGTTTTCGGGAGTATTGTTTTTGATTGTATTCATAAAAGGGTAACCGACATTCGCCCATTCCGATTTCAGGTCGCAGCGCGGTGTAGGGTCCCAACCCATCGAAACATTTGGAAAATAAGGTACTCCATATTCTGTTTTTGCTTTGTCCCAATGTGAGAAATACCGGTCCCTCACCCAATTATAATCTGTTTGTGTATCGGGTAATTCTGTGTGATGAATCCAGACATAAGAAGTAGCCGAATCGAACCCCAGCATTTTAATCAGTTCGGGCGTATTTGATGGTGCCTTCTCAACCGGAAGAATGGGGTTTCCCCAGGCAACCAGGTTCCAGTGAACACCTTTTAATCCGGCAGCAACGGCTTTTTCACGCATCCGGTCCATAGCGGCTTTGGTAGCCTCCATGCTGCCAAAGCCCTCCACAAATTTCTGTACATCGTACACCGAAAAGTAGGCTTTCCCATCAATTTTCCAGTAGTTAGGTTTAGAGAAATATTCTTTGATCACGAAATCGCAGATCTCATCAAATCGCTTAGGGGAAACTTTGCCCGGATAAAGTAATTTTTGTGCTGCTCCGCGTGTATAAGGGTGAATATCGACCCAGTCGTGGTTGGCCCACATCAATCCGAATTTAATCCGTTCGCTGTTTTTCGCTTTCAGGAAACCTTCGTCGATGCAGCGGTTTAGGAAAGGGCCGTCTTCGTACATGTACCAGTCGAAAATAAAGCAGTCGATCCCATGATCCGCCGCAGCATCAATCTTCATTGCCATCACTTTCGGGTCTTTTTCATCCACATAACCCCACAACGGAACATTGGGTTGATTATGGCCCGGAAACCTCGGCTGAGCAGCTTTTACCAGTTCCCATTCCGACCAGCCGGGGCCTTTGTTGATGATGTTCCGGGGATCGTCGGTATGATAATTTGCAAAATAATAGGCTGCCACAGTAATCTTATCTTCATTTGGGTTAGCCTTTTTGCCAGAGTTACATGCTGCCAAAAGAGCTAAAAGAATTAGCGTTAACGAAAGATTTTTCTTCATGAGTTAGTTTTTATTAAAGGTTAGTTGTTTTATTCAGTTATCCCCTTCCAGTTGTCGGTGCGAAATGGCGGGGCTGGCAACCCTTCTTTGTTATACAAATTGCCATAGGGGTTAATTTCCCATGAATACCGCACCGCTACGGGAGAAGGTTCTTTCAACGAACTTATCACCACTTCGTTTCCCTCTACTATTGCTTCTGCCCAATGGAACTTATGATCGCTTCCTGAAATGGAGAAGCCCTTCAGTATGCCATTGTCTTTTACAACCAATCCTCCTCCAACGGAGGTAAATTTTAAGCGGATTTTCCCACCTTCCATTTTCATTGATTCATAAACGGGACCTGAATAAATAATATCTTCGTGATAGGCCACCTTACGAGCGGCCAGGTAGAGGCGTTTGCCCACATCAAGTTTATTTTTCGGGTGGATATCGTTTGCTTCGCCAATATCTATGGCACAAGCCATTCCAGTATTTGGAATTTTCAAGGTTAATGCCTGGGCTTCGCGTAATTCGGCCCAGTTGTCGTCCGAAGGTTCAGCTTTTTTAGCTTTATAATTCGCCAACTGTACAAACAGGAAAGGCATGTACCCGTTTCCCCAGCGGATACGCCAGTCCTCTATCATCATCGGGAAAAGCGTACGGTATTGGTATGCTTTTCCTGCATTATTCTCACCCTGGTACCAAATGACCCCTTTGATACCATAGGGAATAATTGGAGCAATCCGTCCATTGTATTGTACTGTGTTGTAGTTGAAATACCCCTGCCATTGCGCCAGAGCCGGTTCTAAGGTATTGTTGCTGCTCCATTCTCCATCGAGCGGAATTTCAATTTTTTGATCCTCCGAAATAATCTCAGCTTTTGAATCGGACGTACCAATCCAGGCATATCCCCAATTCTCGTACATACGGATAGCCAATACATTTTTACCTATTTTTACGAGTCTCTTCGGAATAATGTATTCAACTTGTTTTGAGGGGTTAGCAGTTCTTCCTATTTCGCTTCCGTTCAAGTATATGATTACATCTTTGGCCATAATAGTAAGTTGTAACTTCAGGTTTTTCCCTCTGGCTTCTTTCGGAATTTCGAAGTTTTTACGGAACCAAACCAATCCCCAGTAACCACCCAGTCCGATACTTTCCAGGCTAACCGGGTAGTTCGACTTTTTCCATGCGGCATCATTATATTCAGGCGCATAAACTTTGGTTTTTATTCCTTCCTGGGCCAGTCTGGCAAGGCTATCGCGTTCATGATCTGTTTTGATACTGTTTTTTACAAACAAGTCCCATGCTTTCTGATCACGATTCATTTGCGATATCTTATCGATGAAATCAGGATGCGTGGCCAACATCTCAGCGCTCATCCATGCCTCGACACTTGTAGCACCCCATGAAGAGTTGATAATCCCAACAGCTATTTTTTTATCAAGGCATAGCTCTTTGGCGAAGAAATATGCTACGGCGGATAAGTCTTTTACACTCGATGGACTTATACGGTTCCAGCTTTGTTTTTCGATGTCGGCGAGCGGAACACAGCTTGTTTTACGGGGGACATTGTAATAACGAATATTTGGAAAATCGGCCCCAGCAATTTCCTTTTCAGTGTTTGAGCCAACACCTGCCCCAACGCGCCACTCCATGTTCGACTGTCCTGATGCCAGCCACACCTCTCCTACCACCACATCTTTCAGCACAATGGTGTCGCGACTAAATACTTTCATTTCAAAAGGGCCACCGTAATCCAGTATGGGCATGCGGACCATCCACTTACCATCATCTCCGGCTTTTGCTGAAGTAATAAAACCGGCAAATTCTACTTTTACGTTCGTGTTAGGCATTGCTATGCCCCAAACAGGTGCATTAATTCCCTGTTGAATAACCATGCCATCGCCAAAAATGCCGGACAGACGAAGGTTTTGTCCAAAAATAGTATTGAACGTGAGTAAAAAGAAAAGTGTAATTAAGTTTCGTTTCATTTCCATTCTCATTCTATTTTTGGTTTTAGTATTTCAGCAAGCAAAAGTTCGATATCAATATTACCATTTATAACCAATTGAATCATTGCATTAAATGATTTAAAATTTGAACTTTTTGACATTTGAGGAAATTTATGGTAGACTGTTGTGAAATTTCAGGGAACAATACCCCCATTATTGGCAATTACTAATTTTATCTGACAAAATGGAACATTCAAGGGGCTTGTTTTTAATTGGCATGCCAACGCGGCGGCAACTCCTGCAGCCTGCCCCATCGCCATACATGATGCCTGGACTCTTAGTGCTGAGTTGGCTAAACGGTCGCTGCTCACGCAACGGCCAGCTACAATCAGGTTTTTGCTGTTATTTGGAATCATAGCCCTTAAAGGAATAGTCGCAACAGTACCTTCTTCCAAATGTTTTGGAACTACCCCATTTTTGTCGTGTAAATCAATAGGGTAAAATGAATTGCAAACCGAATCATCGAAAATCTTTCCAGATATATAATCATTGTGGGTGATCTGGTAAAGCCCCTCAATTCGGTAAGTTTCCCTTACACCGGTTTCAGGTTGCATGGATAATAGCTTTGTTTTTTCGCAATCCGGAAGCTTACGCAAAAAACGCAGCATTTTCAGCAAGGAGGTTCGTCCTTTGATATTGGCAATAGAATGTAATTCGGAAGTGCTTGAATCTGCTCCTGCGATATGCTGGACATTATCACCTGCACTCTTCAAAAGGGCAGAAATATTATAAAACTCTTCTTTGGCTATTTTCCCATTCGTCACTGCTTCATTATACTGATTCTGTATCTTTTTCATATCAAGCGACCCAAAGTCATATCCTCCGATTTTGAACATCAGGGTTCCTGGTTGTGTTTCCTTTTCACGCAAAACGTTGAACCCGGCGAGAGAAGTTACGGCGGCATTTCCGGTACAATCGACCAATTGGTTACATATAATTTTTGTATGGGAACCCTTCCCTATGGTTTCAACTTCCCAGTTTTTCCCGTTAAACTTAGTATCGATTGGCGTTTCGTAGTAGCGAATTTTAACTCCAACCTCCAGACACTTTTCTTCAGCCAGAAGGGCATATAAATATCCATTTAAACGTATTTGGTGTTTCCAGTGCTCCCTGCCCGTTGGAATTGAAAAATCCGGTAGTTCTCCATCATCAAGTTTAACGGCCTCGGTTACCAATTCCCAGCCAATGCCACGAATAATTTGCTTGCCCCAAGCATGAAATAAGCCAGGAAAAGAAACTCCGCCAGTGGTTGTTGTTCCTCCCAGTTGACTACCATTTTCGACCAATATGGTTGAACAGCCAGCGCGTGCAGCCTGTATAGCAGCAATAACACCGGCAGTTCCTCCACCAACTACCAAAATATCGGTCTTTATTGGATTTGCTGGTTTTTTACTTAAAGAGGTTGCTTCTGCAAAAACCGGGATGAAACTTCCTAATGAAATACCACCCAAAGTCATGAGCATAGTCCTCCTTGCAATTTTTGTCATCGCTCGTAAATTTTCATTGAATGATATTGTTTTGCAATTCAAGGATTTGTCCCTTCTCCTCTAATTTTTTTGCCAATTGTTTATAGTTGATTTTTTGAACCGAAGTTCTTCCATCGATAGCCAAAGAAGCTGCAACACCTGCACTCTCACCAAGGATCATCCATGCAGGTTCAACTCGTATAGATGAAAAAGCTACATGAGATGCAGACAGACAAACCGGAACCAGGAGATTTGCGCATTCATTTTCCTTTGGAGTAATTGACCGATACGGAATTTGATAAGGTTGGCCAATCTCACGGTTTTTAATATGAACCGGGAATATGGTTCCTTCATTCAAAAAAGCATCGGCATTAATTGCAATACGCTGGCAATCATGCGAATCTATCGGGAATGACCCTATTCCTATTGGGGCAGGTTTTTCAATATTTTCAAGGATATCGGACTGGGTTAAAACATAATCTCCAACCATTCGTCTTCCTTCCCTTACATATAAAACCGGTGGAAAATGGTCAGATGATTGAAATTCATCTTTTGCATATCCAAGTTTTTCCATTCGATTGCGAATATTTTCCGGTACGGAAGAGTCGGTCATTAAAAAGTACAGAAGTCCTTCGGTATAATCTTTATGCAATTTCCATATTTCTTTTCTTTTTTCAGGTTTTGCTTCGGGATAATCCCAGTTCTCACCAACCAATCCCATTGACAGTTGTAACCCGATTCCGTTGTTCCCATCAAACTTATTTCCGGGAATAGGATACATATCAAAAAGAATACGGGTTTCAGGAAAGATCTTGTAATATCGACGAAAAAGTTCATACAATTCAGGATCGTAGTTTTTAGGTTTTCTGAAGGGTATTTGATTATTTGGATCTGCTGAGAGGCATAGCCGGAAACTATAAGTCATAATCCTTTGATCACCTTGACCCTCGGGTGCTTTTTGATTACCTGAAATGAGTGGTAGCACTACATTTTTATCATTGGTTGCCGATACTGAAACTATATTTTTTGGATATGTTGCACCGGCAAGAGATTCGTCATATTCATCCCTGCCTTCACGGCCTACACGGTATCCAACTTTGGCTGCGGCAAGCAAATCGCCCTCATAACTTGCGTCGATAAAAACTTTTGCTGAAAATCGCTTTTTTGAATATGTATTCAGAGCTACTATGTAATTTTCTTTTTTATCAACTGATTTCAGGGTTTCATTTAATACAACCAGAACACTGGCTTCTTTGAGTATTTCACTAAAAACCTTCTCAGCAACATGAGGTTCATATGTCCATGGTCTTGTATCCTTCTCCGACACTTGATAAGGCAATTTTATTCCTTTATTAATATATTCCGTTTCAACCCTTTTATGAAATTCCTCAAAAATACCACCCAAAGTTTCCCGGGCCATCTGATTGGAATCACTAAAACTGAGACCTCCGCTCATTATGCCGCCAACAAGAGGAAGAGGTTCCACAATAACCACGGATTTACCTTCTCTTGAAGCCGCAATTGCCGCGGTTATACCAGCAGGGGTTGCCCCATAAACTACAACATCAAATGATCGGGAATAACAGCTCAAACTAAGGAGAAAAAGCAATTTTATTGAAATGAGATATTTAACCATTATTATCGCAAATAGAATTTAAAAAATAATAAGTGAATAACTTAAAGAAAGAATACCCCCATATACCTGGATATTCCTTGTTAATTAAAATAGTCCCGATCTGTAATTATGACCGGGACTATTCATGTTAAATTTAATAACCAGGATTTTGATCTTTTGAAGGATCGAGTGCCTTGTTGTAACTTAATTCAGAGATTGGGATTGGCCATAGATATGCTTTTTCAGCAATTGTAATCCCTTTCGCAGCTTTAATAACTTCTGCTGCTTTTCCTGTCCGTTTAAGATCATACCATCTTTTCCCCTCAAAAATAAATTCATAAAGCCGTTCTTGTAAAACTAAATCCCGAAAGCTTTCTTTATTATAATCTGTCATTGTGAAATCAACTGATGAGGCCGTTTTCGGATCTTTGCCATAGGCTCTGCGATGAACCTTATTGATGGCTTCAACTCCTTCGGTGGTTGGGCCAGTGGCTGCCATACATGAAGCTTCAGCATAAATTAGCAAGGCATCTGAATACCTATAAACTGGAAGATCATTACCTGCACCAAGATTACTTTCAACTGCTTTTGCATCTACATATTTACTACATACCAAAGTAGTTGGCCCCAATCCAAAATCAATCTGGTTCCATAAACTTTTACGAATATCTCCAACATTCCAAGATTTATAATATGGAAGGCTGGCATCACTATAATGAGCATAAGCGCCACCATAGTTAAAATATCCGGTACTTGGATGGTTTAGTACGAAATCTATCCAATTGCCTTGCCCTGGTTGTCTGGAGTATTTAAAATAGAAGATTTCTTCTGTACTTGTTATAATTTCGGGACCGAAAATATTGATCTGAAAGTCTTCTTTTTTTGTGACCGGGACCAAAGTATATTTGTTAGACTGAATAACCTCATTTGCTTTATCTCTGGCTTTGGCGTAGTCGCCAAGTGTCAAATAAACCTCAGCAAAAAGTGTTTTTGCTGCATACTTGGATGGTCTACCTGCTTCGGATGGGTTTTCGGGCAAATTAGCATCAGCAAAAATAAGGTCATTAATGATAAATTTATAAATATCACTTACAGAGCTTTTCGGAACATCTCTATCCTTTAGGTTTTCTTCTGTTCTCAGTGGGATACTACCCCAACATCTCACTAAATCTCCTCGCTGGTGCGGATTTGCAATCCGCGCCCCGCAGACCGGAGATTTGCAATCTCCATTTTACTATTCCAATTATTAGAAAATTTACCACATAAATTTCTCTTTCCCATTTTTTTGCGGTAAATTGATAGCTATGGGAATTCGGAATAAAATATCCCCCGGTAATGTTTACTTTGTTACATTGACTATTGTCGAATGGATTGATATTTTTACCCGACCGGCATATAAATACCTTGTAATTGATGCGCTAAATTATTGCGTTGCCATGAAAGGTCTGAAAATTTATTGCTGGTGTCTGATGAGTAACCACCTCCATATGATTGCCAGTGCCTCTGAAGACAATAATCTGGCTGATATTCTGCGCGATTTAAAAAAATTCACAAGCAAACAGATTGTGGAAACAATAAAGAAGATTCCTGAAAGCAGACAAGATTGGCTTTTGAATTTGTTTTGGTACGCTGGGAAAAACAATAAGAAGATAAAATACTAGAAGGTTTGGCAAGACGGGAATTGTGCAAAAGAGATAAATTCGGATGAATTCCTTGATCAAAAGATGGAGTATATCCATTTGAACCCTGTTCGTGCTGAAATTGTGACAGATCCAATTGACTATTTATACAGTTCTGCAAGGGATTATGCAGGGACGAAAGGATTGGTGAATATAGAATTTGTCTAGCGCTGTCGGATTACAAATCCGACGTCTGCGGGGCGCGGATTGCAAATCCGCACCAGCGGGACCAGCGGGCTCATCCCGTGGGTCTCGCCTTGTACGGGAGCTTCGCCATCTTTTCGATCTCCACGGAGGGGAAGCCGAACTCCTCCACCACCTTGCCCAAAATCAAGTAGACCCCCGGTCCTTTGAACGGGTAGTTCTTCAGCGAATCAGGGAAGTGCACCGTGTCGAAGAAATTACCTGTGCAATCGATGAAGGTGCCGAAGTGCATGATCTCCCGCTTGCTGGTCCTGACATATTTGATGGTGACCATCCGGCCTACCATCCTGATCGTCTTCCCGACATGCGCCACAAGCTCCCTGGCCATCACCTCGCCCCTGAAACCGGTCTGGAGCAGGTCGAACAGGCTCATGCTGACCGGAAATCCCAGCAGCTCTATCTCATCGTAGGCATCCTCGATCGGGGAATATTCCAGCACCGGCATTTCGAAACGCTTGTGCTGAACCGGAAACATACCGACCGAATCTGTCCGGACGGGAACCCGCTTCAAATAGAGTTGCGACTCCCATAGCAGGGAGCATTTGTTCTCCTCCAGGCTACGGAAGGCCCCCAGCCGGACCAATATCACCAGCTGCTCCTTGCCGATCGGGACCCGGTCGATAAATTCGTGGATGGAGCGGAAGGGCCCGTGGCACTTGCGCTCGCTGACGATCAGGTCGATGGTGACGCTCTCCAGGTTCTGAACATGGATAAATCCCATAAAAATGGTCTTGCCGATAATCCTGGTAAGGTTCAGGCTCCGGTTGATGCAGGGCAGCTCGATGGCAGCGCCCTGCCGCTGCGCTTCGTTGAAATAGACCCAGGTGTGGTAAAATCCCCCGAAATTGTTGATCACCGCCACCATAAACTCGAGCGGATAGTGCGCCTTCAGGTAGAGGCTCTGGAAGCTTTCGACGGCGTAAGAGGCGGAGTGGGCCTTCGAAAAGGAGTAACCCGCGAAGGATTCGATCTGCCTCCACACCTCCCTGGACAACTCCTCGGAATGGCCCATCTCCCTGCAGTTGGCAAAATATTTCTCTTCGATCTGTTTGAACTCCCTGAGCGAACGGTATTTCCCCGACATGGCGCGCCTGAGCACATCGGCTTCGGCCAGGTCCAATCCGGCAAAATGGTGGGCCACTTTGATTACATCCTCCTGGTACACCATCACGCCGTAGGTTTCGCTCAACTGCTCCTTCATGATGGGATGGAGGTAGGTGAAATCGTTGGGGTGGTGAAATCGCCGGATGTACTCGCGCATCATTCCCGATTTGGCCACACCGGGACGGATGATCGAACTGGCCGCCACCAGGCTGATGTAGTTGTCGCACCGCAGCTTTTTCAGCAGTCCGCGCATGGCGGGGCTCTCTATATAAAAACAGCCGATGGTTTCGCCGTCCTTTAGCTGTTGCCTGACTTTTTCGTTTACAAAGAATTGATCTACCTGGTGGATGTCGATCTCTTTTCCATGGTTTTCCATGATAATTTCCACTGCCTCTTTGATATGGCCGATCCCCCGCTGACTGAGGATATCCAGCTTCTCGAAACCCATCTCCTCGGCGATGTACATATCCCACTGGGTGGTCAGGAACCCTTTGGGCGGCATGTCCAAGGCGGTATAATAGGAGATGGGCTCTTCCGTCACGAGCATGCCGCCGGCGTGAATCGTCCGCATGTTGGGAAAATCGAGCACCTCCTGCCCCAGCGTCTTGATCAGATTGGCTGTCTCGTAGTTGTTGTAGCTGTTTTGCGGATCGTTCACCAGCAGGTCGATCTCCTCTTTGGGCAATCCGAACACCTTGCCCAGCTCCCTGAGGATCGACTTGTCGCGAAAGGTGGAGGTGGCGCCCAGCAGGGCGGCATGGTTCTTCCCGTATCTTTTGAAGATGTAGTCCTGCACCTGGTCGCGGTCCTTCCAGGAGAAATCGATGTCGAAATCGGGCGGACTGGTCCGTTTGGGGTTGAGAAACCGTTCGAAATAGAGGTCCAGCTTGATGGGATCCACATCGGTGATACGCAGGCAGTAGGCCACGATGCTGTTGGCGCCGCTTCCCCGCCCGACATGGTAAAAACCCCTCGACATGCTGTAGTGGATGACATCCCAGGCGATCAGGAAATAGGAGGAGAAACCGAGGTTGTCGATGATCTCCAGCTCATGTTTGATCCGCTCCTTCGCGACCTGGTTATTTTTTCCGTAGCGGTACAACATCCCGTCGTTGGCCAGCTTCTGCAGGAGAAGCCGGTCGTCCTCTTTGGTCTTGCTGTAGGTTCGCTTGTTCTTGTTTACTTTGAATTCGATGTCGATGGCACACTGCTCCATCAGCCACTCCGTGTTTTCGATGATCTCGGGATAGTATTGAAAGAGCTCGTGCAGTTTCCATGGAGGTACCATTACCTGATCGGGATCGGCAAACTGGTTCGGCTGCAGTTTGCTCAGCAGGGTGTTGTGGTCGATGGCGCGCAGGCATTTGTGGATCAGCAGCGATTTGTCGTCCAGGAAGGTGACGGGTTGCCACACCACCAGTTTCTCGGGATGGTTGAGGTAACCGGAGGTGATGAGTTTGTTGATCTGATGGGGCCGGATACCGGTGAATTCGTTGTCGGCCAGCACCGAACCGGGCATCTTCCCGAAGGGATAGATCACAAATACCTGGCTGAAATCCGGAGCCTCCTCCTCAAATTTTTTCCCGCTCAGGTTGTGTTGGGTGAGGTACTCGTTCAGCTCTTTGAACCCCTCCCTGTTTTTGGCGATCCCGACAAAGAGCAGTTCGTCTCCGTTCCGAAACTCCACCCCGGCAATGGGCCTGATGTTCCGTTCCTTCGCCTTTTTGATGAATTCGGGGATCCCCATGGAGGTGTTGATATCCGTCAGTGCAAGCGCGGATATCCCATTCACCACGGCCTGATCCAGCAACTGGTCGATGCCCATGGTGCCGTAGCGGAGGCTGTAGTAGGAGTGTGTGTTGAGGTACATGGGGAGAGTGGAGAGTGGAGAGTGGAGAGTTGAAAGTTGAAAGTTGAGAGTTGAAAGTTGAAAGTTGAAAGTGGAGAGTTGAGAGTTGAAAGTTGAGAGTTGAAAGTTGAAAGTTGAAAGTGGAGAGTTGAGAGTTGAAAGTGGGAAACAGGGAAGATGAGAGCGTGAGAAGATGGGAGAACGGAGTGGGGGACACCTGTCAGGTCTTGGAGACCTGACAGGTGTTTAACGCCGGCATCCCCGAGGCGCGCCGGATCGCCCCCGGCCCAAAGCGAAGCCGGATCCTGTCCATGGAGAGATAGAGTTTGATCTGCTCTTCGTTGTCGTCGAACAGGTTCAACTGCTGCACGCCGTGGATCAGTCCGCCAAGTTTCACCCCGATCAGCCGGATCAGCATCCTTCGTTCGTACAGCCGTCTGAACAGCTCCCTGACAGTGGCGATCAGCACATGGTCGAAGGAGGTGTATTCGATCTTTTTCTGCAGCGTATGCGTATCGTAGTTGGCATACCTGATCTTCACCGTTACCACGGAGGTGAGCTTCTCATTTTTCCGCAGTTTGAAGCAGAGTTTCTCCGTCATCGAGATCAGCAGTTGGTCGAGCATCGCCACATCGATGGTGTCGGTTTCGAAGGTGCGCTCCTTGCTGATCGACTTCTCCTCGCTGTAGGGCACCACCGGGGTAAAATCGATGCCATGGGCGCGCCGCCAGATCTCGATGCCGTTTTTCCCCAGTACACTTTGCACCATTTCGACAGGAACGGAGCTCAGGGTCTGGATGGTGGATACCCCCATCGATCTCAACAACTGATAGGTCTTGTCTCCAACCATGGGAATTTTTCGGATCGACAAAGGATTGAGAAAAGGTTGGACAAAATCTTTGTCAACATGCTTCTCCCCGTTGGGTTTGGCTTCGCCCGTGGCAATCTTGCTCACGGTCTTGTTCACCGAGAGGCCGAAGGAGATGGGCAGGCCCGTTTCGCTGATGATGGATTGGCGCAGTTCGTGCGACCATTTGAGGGCGCCCCAGTAACGGTCGATCCCGGAGATATCGAGGTAGTGCTCGTCGATTGAGGCCTTTTCGTACATTGGGGCCTTGGCGGCAATCACCTCTGTCACCAGTTTGGAATATCGGCTGTAGGAATCCATGTCGCCGCGGATTACGACCGCTTCGCGGCAGAGGTTCAGCGCCATCTTCATCGGCATGGCCGAATGGACCCCGAACCTTCGCGCCTCGTAGCTGCAACTGGCCACTACTCCCCGGTCGGAGATTCCGCCAATGACCACGGGCTTGCCAATGAGGTCCGAATTAAGCAACCGCTCCACCGATACGAAAAATGTATCCAGATCCATGTGTAATATTGTTCTGTCCTGAAGTTGCATCTCCCTTGCTTTGCTCGTTTTAAAATATTACACAGAGTTGCACAGAGGAGTCACAGAGAACCACGGAGACCATGAAAAAAATATTTTTGCTCTGTGTAACTCTGTGACTCCTCTGTGCAACTCTGTGTAATATTTATTTGGTTCATTCGAAACAATTATTTACTTTTGACTATATAAGTGTCAATCGTACGACTACAATATAATCAATTTTAAAACATTTGCTACATGTTCTTCTCGGAAAATTTAAAATTTTTGCGAAAAAGGAGGAGGCTGACGCAACAGGAGGTGGCAGAGACACTGCAAACCAAACGGTCGAGCATCAACAATTATGAGAACGGTACCACCTTTCCGCCTGTGAACATCCTGATTGGTCTCTCCGATCTGTTTCATCTCTCCATCGATACGCTGGTGCGCATCAACCTGTCGGGATTGCGCGAGAGCCAGATGTATGTCATCGAACACGGATCGGATGTGTTTGTGAAGGGGAACGAGGTGCGGGTACTGGCAACTACCGTGGATCCGCAGAACAGGGAGAACATCGAAATTGTCTCCATCAAGGCGAAAGCCGGTTATACGACAGGCTATTTTGACCCCGAGTTCATCTCCGCACTGCCCAACTTCCAACTTCCGATCTTATCGCGGGAGAGAAAATACAGGGCCTTTCAGGTTTCAGGCGATTCGATGCTGCCGGTCCGCGACAAAAGCTGGGTGGTTGGGGAGTATGTGCAGGACCTGCACTCCATCAAAGACGATCACCCCTATATCGTTTTGACCCTCAACGAAGGGATTGTCTTCAAGATGATAAAGAATGAACTGGCAGGGAAGGGAAGCCTGAAGATGGTCTCCCTCAACACGGAATATCTCCCCTACGACCTTCCCATCAGCGAGATCAGGGAGATATGGAAGTTTGTGTTGTACATGACGGATGAAATTCCTGAGCCTGCCGGCAATCAGCAGATTTTCAGCAAGCTGGAGCAGATCCGGCAGGAGATCGGTGAAATCAAAAATCAGGTGATCAATTAATCGCTATTTTTTGCCCTGACGGGCAAAATTCTTCGAACTCCTGGACAAGGCTCAAAATCAAGAAGGCCGTCTCAAAATAGATTCAGACGGCCTTCTTAATCAATAAATTCCGGTAAGGTTATACCACGCCCTGGGCGATCATGGCATCAGCCACTTTGATAAAACCTCCAATGTTGGCGCCTTTGACGTAATTGATGAATCCGTCCTTCCCGGTACCATATTTCACGCAGGTTTCGTGAATATCGATCATGATCCTGTGCAAACGGGCATCCACCTCTTTACTCGACCATGGCAAACGCATGGAGTTCTGGGCCATTTCGAGTCCGGATGTGGCTACGCCGCCAGCGTTGGCCGCTTTCCCTGGTCCGTAAAGGATTTTTGCTCCAAGGAATACCTCCACGGCCTCTGGAGTCGATGGCATGTTGGCCCCTTCGGAGACGACGAAACAGCCGTTTTTGACGAGCAACCTGGCATCCTCCTCGTTGATTTCGTTCTGGGTCGCGCACGGGAAAGCGGCATCGCATTTGATGCCCCATGGGGTCTGGCCTTCATGGTATTCGGCGCCGAATTTGTCGGCATACTCTTTGATGCGCCCGCGGCGAATGTTTTTCAATTCAAGTACATAGGCCAGTTTTTCTTCATTGAACCCTGCGGCATCATAGATAAATCCGGAAGAATCGGACAAGGTAACAACCTTTGCCCCCATGTGGATCAATTTCTCCACTGCATATTGGGAGACATTCCCGGAACCGGAAACGACTGCAATCTTTCCCTTTAAATCCTGTCCGCGTGTTTTTAGCATCTGGTCGGCAAAATATACGGCACCATATCCCGTTGCTTCCGGACGGATCAAACTGCCTCCCCATTCAATGGCCTTACCCGTCAAAACTCCTGTGAATTCATTTCTGATGCGTTTGTACTGACCGTACAAATAGCCAATTTCGCGTCCTCCAACGCCGATGTCACCGGCCGGAACGTCTGTGTCTGCTCCGATATACCGCTGCAATTCGGTCATAAAACTCTGACAGAAACGCATCACTTCGTTATCTGATTTTCCTTTCGGATCAAAGTCTGAACCCCCTTTGCCACCACCCATTGGAAGCGTGGTCAAACTGTTCTTGAATACCTGCTCGAAGGCCAGGAATTTCAGGATCCCCAGATTAACTGTGGGGTGGAAACGAAGTCCGCCTTTGTATGGGCCGATGGCGCTGTTCATTTGAATACGAAAGCCTCTGTTTACCTGGATCTCCCCATCATCATCGACCCATGGGACTCTGAACATCATCACCCTTTCAGGTTCTACCATCCGTTCCAAAACCTTGGCATAGTGGTATTTTGGATTCTCGTCGATGAAAGGCATCAGCGATTCGACCACCTCTTTTACTGCCTGGTGAAACTCTGATTCCCCGGGATTTTTGGCAATTACCTTTGCCATGAACTCGTTTACTTTTACGTCTAAAATGTTGTTCATCGTACTATGTTTTTGTGAATATTTGAAGAATCGCCTTTGTCAGCCGACCAGTGGGAAACCAATCCGCTTCCGGCGATAAAAATAGTATCCGCAAACCATGGTACGGTCTTAGAAAGGTGAATTTACGTGTTTCACGTAAGCAGTCGCAGTTGCTTCAGATCTCGATAATGTTGTTCTTAATGGCGAACTTGATCATGTCAACAGTGCTTTTCAGGTTCAGTTTCTGCATGATATGGTTCTTGTGCGACTCTACTGTCCGGACACTGATGAAAAAACGGTCGGCAATCTCCTGGTTGGTGTAACTTTCGCCCCAAAGTTTAAGGATCTCAATCTGGCGTGAACTTAGACTTTCGGTCTCAGCCCGCTGGTTTAGCCCGTCAGATTTCAGACTGGATATATACCTGTTAAGCAACAGATGAGTGATTGAGGCGCTGTAGTAATCGTGCCCGTTACGCAAAGTATAAATTGCTTCCACCAGGTTGTTGCGGTCCGAATCCTTGCCTAAGAACCCTTTGGCCCCGGCCTTGATCGTCTTCAACACAATCTCCTCGCTGTCGATTACAGACGTTACCAGGATTTTTAGTTTGGTGTTGCTGAAATTCAGCTGGACAATCAGGTTCAGATTTCTTACCGAGATATCGTGCATGTTCAGGATCAATACATGCACCTGCATGGATTTTAATTTTTCGGCCAGTACATTCCGGTCACTGCAAACCAGCACCACCCTGAAATCGGAAACGCCCGAGAGCATTCCCGAAAGGCTTTCCAACACCAATTTGTGTTCGTCAAAAAGGGCAATGTCAATCATTCAAAACGCGTTTTCTGATAAATAATAACTTGGTTTATTCGTGCATGATTACTGCGGAAGTTTTAATCCTCCCATCCATCAAAATTGTCAGGGGTTTGTGAAACTGTACGTGTTTGAAAAAAATGGTTTTGTGTATTACTTTTTGGCTGTTCAGCATATCCCAGCGAATAAAATCTGTTGGGGAAGTGTGTTTGACTGAGAAGTAACCAATGTTCATAGAAGTCACATTGTGAAAAAAATGCGATCCCAAAGAGGAATCCAGCGGATAGTTGTCGAGACTGATTTCAACGATTACCTTGGCTTGCGATATCTGCGACCAGTTGACAGGAATCCCCACAAACCGGTCGCGGCTTCCCCATCTGCCCGGTCCAATCAATATATATTGCCTGTTGGCCTTGATCATCATGTTGTTCAAAATCTCTACCTCTGCCGCCATCTCAATTGTTTTCAGTTTATTGAATGCGGTTGTATCCACAAAAATTACATCCCTGATATCCTTGACCTCCCCATTCCCGAGACTTGACCGGGTAAACAGGGCCATCCGTGATTTGTCCAACTGGTCGATCACAATATTTTGAGTCAGCTGATTCCCAATTAACGGTTTGATTTGCAATAGATAAAATGTAGGCAATCCGTTTTTTGCCCGCTCCAGGTCTACGGCATATTCAATTTCGACAGGGGATCCGAATGCCTCCTTTACGGCATTCAGCAATACACTGATTGTTTCGGCCAGTGGAGCATAATTGTATTGCAGGATATCTGCAAAATTGATGATTCGTGGACCACCGGCGGCCAGTCCGGGTTCGACTCGGTCGTTGTTTGCATTGTAAACAGAGGCACAATGTGTCAGTGTTCCATGTTTTTCAGCCTCACTGATATTCAGAAGTTTGAGCGCTGCCAACTCTCCATCCTTTAAAAAATCGACCTCCTTAAGTTTGCAATCGAGTGCATAAAATTGCACCTGCGAACTCACAAGCATATCTTTGATGCTGTAGATGGTCACTTTGGGATATTTGGGCGAAAAACGGTACGATTTCCAGCCATCGACCACATAAGTTCCCAATCCTACCGCAGCCACTGCGAAACCTTCCTCTGGCTTCATGCTGGCTACCGGATAGAAATTATAGGATTGCGCAACGCCGCTGATGTTCGGATAATAATAGTCACCATACTGGTTACCCACAAGTACCTGCAACACAACGGCCATCTTTTCCTCTTCAACTTTGTGGTGGATGATAGAAAAATAATTTCTGGCTTTTTCTGAAAAAGTGGAGGCAAAGACCAGTTTGATGGCATCGCAAAGTTGTTCGAGTACCAGTTTCTTATTGGTTTTGCCATTCGGGACGATGTAGGTATCGAACACCCCAGCAAATGGCTGCGTGATAGAATCTTCAGATGTGCTTGAAGACCGGACAGCAATGGGCCTGTCGATTTGCGAAACAAAAACCTTCAGCTTTTTTAGCAGGGAACCCGAAAGTTGGGACTCCACGAAATGGGCCCGCAGTTCTGCGAACGAAATATCCGTGTCTATGATTTTATCAAATAGCTTGTTCTTTGAAATGAAGTGCTGAAATTCATTGGTTCCAATAACTACCGTGATTGGCGCCAGAATATTGATTTTGTTGGTTAATGTCGGAAATTCAAGATTGTATATCAGCGTATTGATAAAAGCCAAACCACGTCCTTTGCCTCCCAGTGAACCACCGCAGAAGGAGACAATATTTTTTTCATCTAGGGCGGATGTCTCGTCAAAACTCAGAATTTTCCCCTTTTTCTTCTCTTCACGGTAGTGTTTGATTGAATCGAGAAAGAACTGCCTCATCTCATCCATGTTCTTGAAAGTATTGGCAGCTACCGGATTAAGTGTTTTTGCCAGCTGAATCTCTCCCCGGGACATCAGCCAAAGGGATAGTTGGTTTTCTGACGCATGAAGGTAAAGCGATTCGTCGGGCACCTCTTGCAACAAAGTTTCAAACTCGCGAAGCGATTTGGCTACCCCAATGGTATTACCCTCCCTATCCCTGAATAAAAAATTACCAAACCCCAGGTAACTAATCAGGTAATGTCTGAGATCGCTTAACAACGACTCCGAATTTTTATTGATAAATGCAACTTCAAGATCCTTTGCCACCTGCTCGTTCCGGTTTTCTGAAGACTGCAGGATGATAGGAATCTTGGAGATATGGGATTTGGCATATTTGATAAAATTCACTCCGGCATGCTTATCCATTTTCCCATTCCGGTCGAACTCAACATCGGAAATAACGCAGAGCAGGAAGTCCCTGTACCGATTGAAGATCGCTACCGCCTCTTCATAATTTCTGGCCAGTAAAATCTTGGGCCTGGAACGCATTTTTGAAATTTTGTCCAGTTCGTTTTTCTCCACTTCCGGTAACAATTGCTGAACCTGGCTAAATACGATGTCGTATAAAAACTGAAGGTATTTCGAATAGTACAATGGTGAATCTTCTATCAGCAGAATAACCCGTACCAATCCAATTTTGGTGTCGTTCTCGACATTTACCTTGTCCTCGGTCGATTTTACAATGGCAAAAAGGATCAGGGAGTCTCCATTCCAAACAAATAGTTGGTCGACTGACCGGATCGTTGGCACCAACTCTTCGAAATACTTGATATCGCTTTTCTTGTTCAACAACAGATAAATGGGAAGCGATTCCTTTCTTGCGCGAATCTGTTCACTCAAAATTACCGGAGCCTCGCGGTCCATCCCTGCCATCAGAATGACCAGGTCAAAATTGGAGGTTTCCAATAGACTAAGCGCCTCTTCCGCTGATGATACCCCGGTAATGCGAGGTACTGAAAAGAGGCTGTACTGGTAGGTCTCACCCATGAATTTCTCAAAAAATGAGTCCTCGCTTTCCAGGATAAAGGCATCGTACAAAGTGGCAACAAATAGGATGTGTTTGATCTTAAAACGCATCATGTCCAAATAGACGTACTTGTCAATCGATTGCTGGTTGAAGTACAACTGAAGGGGCTTTTTGCTCTTCGTTAGTGAATTTCTGAAGTCGTCCGAATGGTGAATGGGTTGGATGGTA
>JALOCD010000180.1 GCA_023228025.1 Prolixibacteraceae bacterium
GTTCCAAGATGTGCAAAAGGCTTTGGCAAGGGCAGGGTAAAAGCCTCACACCAGGCCCAGATCACCATCTCATCAAGTCCGTTTTCTTTGCACTCTGCCGCCAGCTTGGGTAGATCCTTGAATGTAAAGACCGCATCCTTCGGATCGGCAGGTTGGTACTGGCTCATAAAAACGGTACGGAAACCGATCCCTTCCCGAACATGTTTTGGCAGTGGATAGTAACGCTTGTAGTTTTGTTTTACCCAGGCTTTGTAAGGCGCCATCCCTGCTGCCCAACCATTTTGGTGCGGTGTAAGCACCCACTCGCCGCTTTGCCAGCTTTCCCCTTTTTTGATCGTGGTATCGTTCAGGCACATCATTCTCAGCTTTGGTTCCAGTTCAGATAGGCGCAACCGTACCGGGACCTGCGGATCCCAACCCCAGCGCTTCGGGAAGAGGCTAATACCTCCGTTGAGTCCACCCAGATCCATCCAACGACCTATCATATCCTTGTTTCTCATCATCCCGCTTCCAACATATTGGACCGAATAGTTGGCGGCATCGATCATGTAAGGAGTGCTCTCCTTTGTATTGTCTTTCGCCAGGTCAACAAAAGGAAGATTGGCAAAATTTCCCGTACGGAAATAGGTGTTTTGCGTGCCGGAAACTGGGAGCAATCCTGCAAAATCGGGAAAAATCACCTGACGCACATTGGTGCCTGAGAGGTTGATGATTTTTGCAGTCATGAGGATGTATTTGCCATCGGGGGCTGCTACCAGCTTAACGGTTGCAGATACCTTACCGTCAATGTTGAAGTTGGTCCGGCTCAAGCCCAGCCTGTCCCAGAATATAACTACAGAATCCGGATAAACCGAAACATCAGCCCCTTTGGAAAAACGGGAAGCCAATCTTAAAACTTCAAACTCCTTAACGGGATATGCAAGGTCAATCATTCCTGCCACATCAGGCTTCGAGTCCATGATTGTTCCTGCCCCTGGGTAGCTCATCTTCAGGATACTGCCAGTATTGGCATCCAATATCAGATGCAATCCGTTGAGTGTAGCCTCTTTGGTCTTATTTTCCTTCTCTTCGGCGAGACATTGAAAAGAAGAGATGACAACCAATGCCAAAGCTATCGTGAGTACATTTTTTTTCATTTTTTCATTGCAATCGCGAACTTATCATCTCATTGACGAGATATTTTGTTCAGATTCAGATCGCCGATAATTATAAATTCTGGCTGTGTAGTTTTTGTTCAGTGGCTCAAATCTACAAAATCATTTCAAATCGATCTCCATCATGTTTTAATTCAATCCATGAGTCCACTCCTAAAAGTAAAAAAATACAGAAGGCCACTAAGGCACTAAATCACTAAGTTTCACAAAGATTTAAATATCAACACTATAATTCTTTCTGGACCTTAGTGTCTTTGTGCAGGAAAAGACTTGTCAGAGTAGACTCATCCTTTATTTGCAGAAATTTTACATAAACAGGAAAAACCCATCCAGGAAAAATAAGATGCCGATGGCGCCAAATGACAGTCCGCAAATCCAGACAAACCTCTTCTTGGATAGTGTCGCAATAGAGGAGAGTAAAATGGAGATTTGCAGGAATATAACGCCAATTCCAAATTTATCAGAGTGTATCTTGCTTTCGTCCTGAAGCTGCTCGAAGCCGGTAGCGACTTTGCTGATGGCCTCTTTCTCCTGTTCGTATTTTTTCACCTTTAATCCATAATCCGTGGCCATATCCCTGTATTTTTTGAGCACAGCTTCATTTCCTTTCTGCTTTTCAAGTGATTCTATCTGGATTTCAAGGTTTTCCTTACGCAAATCGTAGATGTAACTCTTGATACTTTTGCTCTGGAAAAAGGCCCATTGATCACTCGCTTTGGTCTGATTAAGGAGGCTTCTTGTACTGTAACCTCCGCCTTTAAAGGTTGAAAGGGTTGCAGCCACTGCAATCAATACAGTCGTAATGGCCATGTAAGTCATCCATCCCTCCTTTTTATCAGTTGTCATAAACCATTTGTTTAAGTGAATTGAAATTATTACAAAATTAATGAATGTTGCGAGTAAACGAAAAGCATCGGTGCCTGATCAGGGAAATTTTGATGTGTGTTTGTTAATACTCACCACATAGGCACATAGGCCACAATAGAAACTAATGTGACCTGGGTGCCTACTGTGGTGATTTTCTTTGTGTTTCATTCGTATTATGTTTTACATGCACTGCGTGATATTTTTTTTAGTAATAATGAAGAGAATTGTAAATTTGATCCTTCTACTTTCATTGATCATTTATTAAACCAAATATTATGCAAACCAAAATTCTTTTTCTTGCCATTTTTTTAATGTCCTGCCTAATAGGGCAAAGTCAGATTAAAGTTGCCAGCGTATTGGGCGACAATATGGTTCTTCAACGCAATACGGAAGTGAAAATCTGGGGTAAGGCAAAGCCGGGTGAAAAGCTGACTGTCAAGGCAGACTGGAATGCCGGTCAGGCAAGCACTACCGCCAACGACAAAGGCAATTGGATGGTAAAATTGAAAACCACCAATGCCGGAGGACCTTATACCATTTCGATCTCTACCCCAAAGGAGAAGGTGCAACTCAAAAATATTTTGCTGGGTGAGGTATGGCTCTGTTCAGGCCAGTCGAACATGGAGATGTCCATGGCCGGATATGGGGATTCGCCCGTCATTGGATCCAACGATCTCCTGATGGATGCTGACAATGATCAAATCCGGCTCTTCAATGTAACAAAAGCAATAAGCTCAGTCCCTGTCGATACCTGCACCGGCAAATGGAGTGTTGCGAATGGCGAAACCGCCTCTGTGTTCAGCGCTGTTGGGTACATGTATGCCAGGTTACTGCAGCAAAGGCTCAAAGTTCCGGTTGGGGTTATCAGTTCAGACTGGGGCGGTTCTGCCATCGAAGCCTGGATGAGCCACGAAACGATTCTTCCATTTACAGAAGCCTATGCGCGGACAACTCAGCCAAAATCAGCCGTAAACCAACGGGCTTCCAACCTTTACAATGGCATGATTTCACCAATCATCAATTATGCCATCAAAGGGGCAATCTGGTACCAGGGAGAGTCCAATATAGGCAATTACAGGGATTATGTCGCATTACAGGCTGCCATGGTAGCCAATTGGCGGAAAGACTTCGGGGTAGGGGAGTTCCCGTTCTATTTTGTTCAGATTGCCCCTTACTGGTATGGAAACAGCAAGGCGATCAATTCGGCACTTCAGCGCGACGAGCAGTTGAAGTCGGTTTCTCAGATTCCCAACAGCGGGATGGTGTGTACCCTTGATATCGGCGAGGAGAAGAATATCCATCCGGCTGAAAAAATGATGGTAGCCAAACGGCTGGCCCTGTGGGCTTTGGCCGAAACCTATGGCATCAAAGGCATTATGTACAAATCCCCCGCTTTCAGCAAATTGGTTGTGAAAGATACCCTTGCGGTTCTTTCTTTTGACAATGTTGCCGCTGGCCTGAGCACTTTTGGTAAAGAGATAAACTGCTTCGAGATAGCCGGACAGGATAGTATATTTTACCCAGCCAAACTGGCCATCAAAGCCAAACAGGCCAATGTTTGGTCGTCCAAAGTGAAAGCCCCGGTGGCAGTGCGATATGCCTTTAGCAATTTCCCGGTTACCAATGGCTATTTGTACAATACTGCCGGGTTGCCGGTGCCATCGTTCAGAACGGATAACTGGGGGAAATAGATCTCCAACTAATCCAAATGAAATACTTCCTCCATGTTTGCCCACCACTCACCCGCTGAGTGGTGGGCAACGGGTCTTTGCATGGGTTCCATGATTGCCCACCACTCCTGGGTTTTCGGATCGGCAGCCATTTTGGCCATGTCGGCGGCAAAATCATTGCCGATATATTCCATGTAGGCAAAAAGCTGGTTGTCTTTGTGAAAGATGGAGTAGTTTCTGATGTTGCAAGCGGTTATCATTTCCAGAATCTCCGGCCAAACGGCTGCATGGTAAGCCTTGTAGGTTTCAAATTGTTCGGGATCGACACCGATTATTTGTCCGAATCGTCTCATGGTTATATGTTTTTAATAATTGACAATTGACAATTGAAAGTTGACAATTCTTTACAGGAGCACTATCTCATAAATCCCGGGAATCTTGTTAAATTCTTTCAACACCAGCCTCACTTTTTGAGCGGTGATTTTTGGGAATTTGAGTTCGGCTTTTGAGCCAATGGTGGTTCCTTTTTTAAAAGTCTTCCAGGTTTCACCCTGTTGATATTG
>JALOCD010000063.1 GCA_023228025.1 Prolixibacteraceae bacterium
GTAATTCAAATACTGGTTACCAAACAAACCGATGCAATGGGACAAATCAGGATGATGCACATCGCCTTCATAGAGATCGAAAATGGCAAACCTGTTGTCGAGACTGTGACACTGAAGCAAGGCAGCACGGACGAGTTGTGAATATTCAGAAGCTGAAAGTTTAACCGCTTCAGGAATGACGATCAACGAAACATCCGCCACTTCAGAGAGTTTGTAAAGTCCATCAAGTAATCCGGCATGTGAAGTACCGTATTGTTGTTTAAGCAATACCTGCTGCGGATTTTGGTATGTATCGACTGAAAGAATGTAGCAGGCTCCCCCGCCGTTCTCGAAATAGATCTTCACACTATAGTAAAGCAGGTATTTTAGGGTCACTTCCCGGAAGGAGAAAATAGAAAATTCGTTTTCAATGTTTTTCTGAATGGTGATGGTAATCTCGTTCTCAAAAGGAAAGCCGAACAACCGCTCGAACTCTTTCATGGAACTGATCTTTGTTGGCACAAGGATCAAATCACCTGAAACTTTACTGGTAGCCTTTGCGGTATAGCCAACAAATGCAGGTAAAGCGGTCTCAACCTCGATAACGGGTGGCGGTTGAACAGAAATATCCCCGAAACTAATTTCAGGGTTTCGGTAGGTCATCATAGCAGTAGAATTAATTTGTCCGGCTATGAAATTAAGGGATGCATTGCCGGAAATCTTCTTCCCCCTATTCTGCTATTTATCTCAAAATGAAGAAAAAGGTAACCCCTAAAATGAAAAAAACTTTCACTGAAGGCTAAAATTTAACATTAAAAATTGAGGGGGAGCGTAACGAATGCCTAAAGTATTTAAAGTGCCTAGAGTGCCTAAAGTTGCGAACTCCGAATAAATGCTCAATGTGGCGTAAGTACTTTAGGCACTTTAAATACTCTAGGCACTTTAGTCACTTCTTTATAAAAAATCCTCCCTCGCCGGGTTAAAAGTATCGATCAATACGCCTTCCTCCAGGCAGACCACACCATGCAACATTCCCTGGGGTACGTAAGTGGCATCTCCCTCTTTGATTGTTTTGGTCTCCTCCCCAATGGTAAAATCAAAAGTACCGGAAGCACAGAAGGTGGTTTGCGAATGCGGGTGGGTATGCATGACCCCGATGGCGCCTTTGGTAAAGATCACCTTCACCATCATAATATTTTCGTTGTAACCAAAAATCTGGCGGGAGAGACCTCCTCCCAAATCGACAACAGGGGTTTCACTTTGCAGGATGAATAAATTGCTTTCCATTCTAATTTTCTTTAATGTAATTCAAAGATAACAACTGGAGAAATTGGATTTCTACATCAGTTCGATACCTGTTTGCTCAATTTCGTACGCGAAAGGATTTTGGATGTTAAAATCCCCTTCCCAAATTGGATGTGGTTCGATTCTTAAATCTATCGACCTTCTCAGACGCATCAATTGCATCTGAACCGAAAAGAAATCATCCATGTGCCCAATCACGACAGCAATGTCAATATCACTATCCGTATGCTCTTTACCTTTGGCATAGGAGCCAAATAAATAGGCCCTCTTAAGTTCCATATTCTTCGGAATGGTCCGGATATATCGTTTTGCAGTATCTATAATTGCCTGATCAACCATTGCCTTAATATTTCAATTTTATTGATCCATTCGTTGGTGAAATCAACGGTACAAAGTTTATGAAAACTTTGTTTGTAATCGTCATACCTTGCATTCAAATTAAAGGTAGTAATCTTATCCAGCCATTCATCATAACCCAAAGGAAGCGAAATATCAATTTTTTCAAATAATCTCAATAAATCATGTGATAGCTGAGGATGCTTTTGTAACTTCTTAACGTACAAAGCCTTTATCAATTTTTCAATGACAAGATGCCCCATAAACAAAGCCCATGGATACTCTTTGGTCTTCATTAGATTCTGCAGGGTTGCATAATTCTGATCCGAAGAGGTTCTCCAATAAAGGATAATTGAATCAGTATCGTTAATTTCACCTTCCATAGTCATTCAAATTTAAGGAATTTATCAGGAATTACAAGGTAAATGATTTACTTTCAAGTTGTATCTTTGACTTATTGATAAACCTTAATATCGTCAACAACCTGGATACCAACTTTGCTTTCATGTTTATCCTCGAAATTACAGTGCTGCTTTAACCGAATAATTCAAATCTTAATTAAGAGACTGTTTAAATTTTCTCCGTAGGAGATATATGTCAATAGAAAGGGCACATCATTAAACCAGATTTCCCGTAGGGAATTAATCTTTTATCTGTTAATGTCCTAACGGACAATAGATTTATTCGTCGTTTTTTTCTATTGATATCAATGTCCAACGGGGAAAAAAAATTAAACAGTCTCTAAATCTGAAAATAGTGAACATCCAATTGATCAGCCTTTAACCGAAATATTCTGAGATTCCTATTAAAAACTCACTACTGTCTCGTTAAACGAAACAGTAGTGATATAAAATATTGAATTTCAAATACTTAACAAACTATTTAAAAATATTTTCATCAACTACTCTGTCATTTTGCTATTTTTTTAGCATACTTCGTCCTAATGATGATGGATAGGGCAATGAAGGCAACGATCAGGATAACCGGCAATACGGACATGTTCCGCAAAGTAATCTGCGGTCCGGAAGTCTCAATCGACTTACCCATGATGGGCAGTACCATCGATGTAGCGACAAATCCCGCCCCTCCGAGAATGGACATTCCCAGTGCGCCACTTTGCGGAATGTATTCGGAAGCCACCCCGATCATGGTTGGCCAGAAATAACAAACGCCAACTGCAAAAACTGCTGCGGATAACAATGTCATGGCTGCCCCGCTGGCCACGCTCAGCAATAGTAGTCCTGTCGTAGCTATCACTGCCGAGCTCAGTAATACTCCGGTCGGATTCAAACGATGGACCAGCCCACCGGCAAAAAACCTTCCAACGGCCATGATGCCAGTCACTACCACCAGGATAATCATCGGGCTTATCCCATTGGTTTGCAACAAGGCATTGATCCACTGGGTGGTTCCCAGCTCGGTGGAAGCAGTCAGCAACATACAGAACAAAACCAGGGGAAATAGCAGGAAAATCTTGTTAACCAATCTCCCTTCGATGATGACCATGACCAGGATCACCGCTACCGCGATATAGGGGTAGATGCTCTGGAAATTGATCTTCAGCGAGGGCACAGAGGCAAAAAAGATCATCAAAACGACCGTTGCAATGATGGTAAAGGGAGCGCCCACGTTTCGCAGCATCTCCTTATAGGTCACACCGCTTGAAACCCGTTCCGTTTCAGGAATCTGCTGTCCCCAGAAGATATATCCATAAATGGCCAACGGAATAAACAAGAGACTAACCAGAATCTCCCAGCGTAGTCCGATCAGATCCATCAGTAACCAGGCTAACACACCTCCAATCACAATTCCCCCTGGGAACCACACATGAAAACGATTCAGCATCTTGGTCTTCTTTTCCGGGAATAAGGTAGATACCAGAGGATTACACGCCGCCTCCACGCTTCCATTTCCCAAGCCGATGAACACATTGGCAACAAAGAGAGAGATCATGTTATTGGCGAAAAGCAGCAAAACGATCCCAACCAGGTGCAGCCCAAAGGCCATCCTCAGGATATTTTTTGTCTTGACGATATCAATGATGAAACCACCCAAAAACATGGCAACTGCAAATCCCCAGAAAGCCGGACCAAAGGCATATCCGATCTGCTCCTTGGTTAATCCATAATCGGTTGAAAATACACCTTCGATTTTTGCCCGAATGGCAAAGGTCATCGCTGTTACCAATAACGCAAGGCAACTTGCTACAAAGAGCCGCTTTTGATTTACATTTTCCATAAGTTACATGTTGAAAGGTGAGTAGTTTGAAAAAAAATAGCTGACAGTAAATATAGAAAAAATTGATTATGCAAGAGGCAAAATGAAATAGATTGGAATAGGAAATAGATTGAAATAGATTGAAATAAATTGAAATAAATTGAAATAGATTGAAAAAGGGGGTGGTGATTGAAAACAGCCTCCCCAATCCCCCTATTTTCAATCTATTTCAATTTATTTCCTATTTCTTATTTCCCCTACTATCGCAATCGCTTCTCTGACTTTTTGTGCAATAAATCCGTAGTCTCCGCTGGCAATTACTTCTGCCGGAGTCAATTGCGATCCCAACCCAACACAGGCAACGCCTGCATTGAACCACGCTTCAAGGTTTTCCCTGTCGGGGGAAACGCCGCCGGAGGGCATGATGCTCGTCCAGGGACATGGCGCCAGAATGGATTTGACGAATGAGGGTCCGCCCACCTCCTTACCAGGAAAGATCTTGACAATCTCGCAGCCAAGCTCTTCGGCCAGGTTGATCTCCGAAAGTGTAGCGCAGCCTGGCATCCAGGCAATTTTGCGCCGGTTGCACACTTTTGCCATATCGGGGTTCAGGCTTGGAGAGACAATAAAGTTGGCACCCAACTGGATGTACAGGGCTGCCGTGGCAGCGTCGACCACTGAGCCTACACCCATGATCATCTCTGGACATTCAACGGCGCACCATTTGTTCACCTCGGCAAAGACTTCGTGGGCAAAATCCCCTCTGTTGGTGAATTCGAATACCCTCGCTCCTCCGGCATAACAGGCATTCACGACATTTTTTACAATTACCGCATCTTTGTGGTAATACAGGGGGACGATGCCTGTCCCGACGACGGTGTTAAGGACTTTTAATCTTTTGAAACGGGCCATGGTATTTCAATTACAAATTAAAAATTACAGATTAAAGATGTGGTGATTTGCTGATTAGTTGATTAGTTGATGTGCTGAAGAAGGCACTTACGCACTTAATCTTGCACCTAAAAAGTAAGCTTTTCATTAATTGTTCATTAATTTATCTCAAATGCCAATCATCACATCACCACATCTACTAATCATCACATCAATTTATCGGGATACCCGGCCGGAGGAGTCGCCTCCCATCAGCTTTTCGACTTCGGAGACGGTAACGCGGTTGTAGTCGCCATAGATGGTATGCTTAAGGCAAGAAGCAGCTACCGCAAAATCCAGTGCTGCCTGAAGATCATCCCGATAGGTGAGCAAACCATAGATTAATCCGCCCATGAATGAATCGCCCCCGCCAACCCGGTCGACGATGTGGGTGATCTGATAGGTTGCGGATTTGTACAATTTCTTTCCATCATACAGTACTCCGCCCCACGAGTTGTGGCTGGCGCTGACCGATCCGCGCAGGGTGGTGATGACGGCTTTGCAACGGGGAAATTGTGCCATTACCTTTTGCGAAACAGAAAGATAGGCATCGGCCTCAACATGGCCAGCCGTTACATCCACTCCATCAGGGTGGATGTTCAGCGCCATGGCAGCATCCTCCTCGTTACCCAAAATAACGTCGCACCCAACTACCAGCAAAGGCATTACCTCGTGCGCCTGCTTGCCGTATTTCCATAGGTTCTTACGGTAATTGAGATCGGTTGAGACCATGATGCCCCGTTCGTTGGCGGCATGGATGGCCTGGAGGCAAACATCGGCTGCTCCCTGGGAAATGGCCGGGGTAATGCCAGTCCAGTGAAACCAGGTGGCGCCTTCAAAGACCTTGTTCCAGTCAATCATGCCGGTTTTGATCTCGGCAATTGAGGAGCCAGTGCGATCGTAGATGACTTTGCTGGCCCTGCTTACTGCACCGGCTTCCAGAAAATAGATCCCCATGCGATCTCCACCCCGGATAATTTCGGTTGTATCGACACCAAATCCACGGAGCTCCCTGATGCAGGCATCCGCTATTTCATTTTTTGGCAATCGGGTAACGAACTTGGTGGCAATGCCGTAATTGGCAAGCGAAACGGCCACATTGGCCTCTCCACCTCCGTAAGTGGCGCTCAGATTTCCGGATTGGCCAAACCGTTCAAACCCCGGGGTTGCCAGGCGCAGCATGACTTCGCCGAAAGTGATGACTTTTTCCATATTTGTTATTGTTTTCTTTACCAGGAAAGGTCTCAAAGGGTTAATTCATTTTCGCCTTTGACATAGCCAAAATTAGCCAAAATTCCGCCATCCACATAGAGAACATGTCCGTTCACGAAGTCGCTCGCTTTGGAGGCCAGAAATAGTGCGGCATTGCCAACATCTTCGGGTTCGCCCCAGCGGCCGGCAGGGGTACGGGTCATCACCAGGTCGTTGAAAGGGTGGCCATTCAACCGGATATCTGCGGTTTGTGACGTAGCGATGTAGCCCGGACCAATCCCGTTGATCTGCACATTGTACTTCGCCCATTCGCAGCACATGTTGGCCGTTAACAGTTTGAGACCGCCCTTGGCCGATGCATAGGCTGAAACCGAATTGCGGCCATAGACGCTCATCATCGAGCACATGTTGATGATTTTACCTTGTCGACGGGCAATCATTCCCGGAGCAACGCGTTTGGCAATGATCAATGGTGCGACCAGGTCGATGTCGAGCACCAGCTTAAAATCGCTGACAGCCATGTCCAGAATGGGGACACGTTTGATAATTCCGGCGTTGTTGACCAAAATATCCACCGGACCAACCTCTTTCTCGATGATGGTGATTCCTTTGTCGACAGCCGCCTCGTTGGTAACATCAAAATTGAGCGTAAAAACATCCAATCCAACTTTGGCATACTCTATTTTACATGCTTCGAGTTTCTCGTCCGACAGGTCGTTGACGCAGATTTTGGCGCCGGCAGCTCCAAGCGTCTTGGCTATGGCCATTCCAATACCGTGGGTTCCACCCGTAATAAGGGCAACCTTTCCTGACAAATCAAATAAATCGTTCATAGTTTTTTTATTAAAGCAAAATGGGAATCTAACAACAATTAAAAATTACAAATTACAGATTACAAATTATGGGAGAGCCAATTTTTAATCTGTAATTTTTAATTTGTAATTATCTAAGTTGGTTGGGTTGAACAACATCCATATCGGCATAATCGAGATTTTCTCCGGCCATACCCCAAATAAATATATAGTTTGCAGTCCCCGCGGCGGAGTGGATAGACCAGTTGGGAGAGATAACCGCCTGCTCGTTGACCATCCAGATGTGGCGTGTTTCCTGCGGCTGGCCCATGAAATGGCAAATAGCCTGCCCATCGGGTACATTAAAATAAAAGTAGACCTCCATCCGGCGGCTATGGGTGTGTGCAGGCATGGTATTCCAGACACTTCCGGGCCGAAGTTCTGTCATTCCCATCTGCAACTGACAAGTTTCGACCACCTTGCTAATCAATAACTGATTGATTTGTCGCTCGTTAGATGTCTGCTGCGATCCCATTTGAAGAACATTGGCATCTTTAAGGGTTATATGACGCGTTGGAAATTCCTTGTGTGCGGGAGCCGAATTCATGTAATATCTGGCGGGTTGATTCGCATTTTCTGAACTAAAGAGAATCTTTTCCGATCCTTGTCCAATGTAAAGCGCCTCTTTGAAATCCATGCTATAAACCTTTCCATCAACTGTTACAGTTCCTTTGCCTCCGACATTGATGATTCCCAACTCGCGGCGGTAGCAAAAGAAGGGTGCTTTGAGCGGTTCAATGGTGGTCAGCTCTAGGGAGCCGGTCACCGGGACTGCTCCTCCGGCAATGTAACGGTCGTAATGGGAATAGACAAGATGAATTTTGTCTGCTTCCATGACTTTTTCAATCAGAAAATGCTCCCTGAGTTGTTGGGTGTCGTAATGCTTAACATCGGAAGGATGGGATGCGAACCGCTCTTCGAAATGGATGGTCATAGCCTGAAATATTTAATGAAGTTTAGAATTTTTCTCAGCAAACAAAGGAAGTGCCTAAGGTATTTAAAGTGCCTAGAGTATTTAAAGTTATGGACTCCGGAAAATGATCAGCGCCAAAATAAGTACTTTAGGCATTTTAGGCACTTTAAATACTTTAGGCACTTCCTTTATGCACTTTCTTGCAGGACAAATATAATTAGTATTTCCAATTGCGCAATCGATTGCATTAATATTTTGTATATTTGAAATGAAAATGAAAATTTCACCATATTTGTATCTCTTTGATTATTGAAATGCATAAAAAAACAGATCCGACCATACATGACATTGCGAGAGAGTTAAACATCTCTGCATCAACTGTTTCCAGGGCATTGCAAAACAATCCTCGAATAAGTTTCAAAACCAGGGAGAAAATAATTGCCTTAGCTAACAGCGTGGGTTACAGGCCAAATACCCTGGCTTCCAACCTTAGAAACAAGAGATCGAACACCATTGGAATCGTTGTACCGCTCATTAACCGTTATTTTTTCTCTGCAGTCATCAGTGGGGTGGAAGAGGTTGCCTTTAAAGCCGGTTACACTGTTGTGATCTCCCAGTCGAACGACCTTGCGAACAAAGAGATTTCCATAGTTCACTCCATGTTAGCCAATAGGGTTGACGGGTTGATCATCTCCATCGCCATGCAACCAACCAATTATGAACACCTGAAAACATTCCGAAAAAAGAACGTTCCATTGGTATTTTTCGATCGTACCGTGGCGGAGATCGACACCAATAAAATTGTGGTGGACGATTTCATGGGAGGGTTCAGGGTTACCCAGCACCTGATCGATCAAGGCTATAAACGTATTGGTCATATGTCTGGCCCTCAAAACCTGCAAACATACATAGATCGAAAAAAAGGATACTTTGAGGCACTATTGAAAAATGGTATTTCTTATGACGAGTCACTGGTCGTTACCAATTCCCTGACAAGTGAAGATGGGAAAGATGCTGTTCAGCAACTGATGAACTTGCCAGTACCGCCTGATGCTATTTTCTGTGGCAACGATACAACCGCGCTAAGTTCAATGATATACCTCCGAGATAGAGGGATTAGGATTCCAGAGGATTTCGGGATTGTCGGATTTAGTAACGAACCTTTCTCAAAAGTGGTTTCACCCTCCATTTCGACGATTGCACAACCCGGATTTTTGATGGGACAGAAGGCAGCAGAACTGATATTACAACAAATAGAACACAAGGATCGATCATTCAAAACCATCGTTCTTCCCACCGAATTGGTCGTGAGGGAATCCTCGAACAGAATGAGATGATCTATTTGATCAACTGAACTGCATTCGCCGGTACCTCCTTTTCCACGGTCAACTGCTTACCAGGTTCGATTATTCCCAAATTTATCAACTTCACGTTTTCTGTTTTTGACCCGGAAAAATGGAACAACAGATTTGAGGTAGCCGGATATTTAAACCCATCCAACACAACATTGCGGCTATTTTTAAAATCTAGCGCTGGTATCTTTTTAGTCGACAGCGACAAATTCCTGATCTTGATTCCATTTGCATCGGCGCATGTCAGTCCAATATTAGACTCCATGCGGATGTTCTCAAATGTAATATTCCCCAGGTTCATCTCAGGCAACCCCTTTAGAAAAATCCCCTGAAGGGCACCTTTGCAATTGATATCCCTGATGGTAATATTTTTGAATTGGGGGGTTCCTTCCGAAACAGCTGGAATGGCCGTCTCCTTGTCTGTATCACCATCGTCCAGTGCTTCCGATGCAGATTTACCTCCATAGAACAGATCGAAAGAGATGGCTTGTGCCGGAATGTTAATCATTTCAATATTCGAGATAAAAATATTTTCCACTACCCCTCCCCTTCCGCGGTTACTTTTGAAACGTAATCCAACATCAGTCCCGATAAAGGTGCAGTTGGAAACGTGCATGTTTTTTACACCGCCCGACATCTCGCTGCCAACGGTCACGCCGCCATGACCATGGTAAACCACGCAATTTTTGATGATTAGATTCTCGGTGGCGATGCCTCGGTCGCGGCCCTCTTTGTCTTTTCCTGATTTGATGCAGATGGCATCGTCGCCAACATCAAAATTGCTATCGTAAACCAGACTGTTTTTACACGACTCGATGTCGATCCCATCCCCGTTTTGAGAATACCATGGATTCTTTACCGTTGTATTGCGAACTGTTAAGTCCTCACATAGTAGTGGATGAATACACCATGCAGGCGAATTCTGAAAAGTGGGCCCATCAATCAGCACCTTCTTGCAGGAGACCAAACTGATCATCACAGGCCTGAGAAAATCACGAATTTTTTCAAATTCAGCCTGCGTTTTAAGCTGGCGTGGCACGTTCATTTCGGCAATCTTTTCACCTGCCCTGAATTGCTCGGATGGGTACCAGGTTTTACCATTTTCGCTCAACAGTCCTCCCGATGCAACGAGCTTTTTCCATTGAGCTTCTGTCAATTTTTCCTTCTTAACTGATCTCCAGGCATCGCCTGAGCCATCCAGGACACCCTTGCCGGTGATGGCAACATTTTCGAGATTTCTGCCGTTTACCGGAGATGCACATCGGTAAGTATTGTAACCTTCAAAATTGGTGCTGACCAGCGGATATAGATTTTTATCAGGAGAAAAAAGGATCAACGCACCAGCTTCGGTGTAGAGTTCAATGTTGCTTTTCAAAGTGATAGGGCCTGTAAACCAGGTGCCCCGAGGCACCACAACCCGTCCTCCACCCTTTTTTGAAAGGGCGCCAATGGCTTTCACGAAGGCATCAGTGCAGAGCGCTTGTCCGCCACTGATGGCACCAAATTCTACAATAGAAACTGAATTGGCAGGAATAACAGGTTCTTTGACAATAGGCATTGTAAATTCAATACCCTTGTACCAATCGGGGTTTTTCCCCTTTTGTGAATCAGACTGGGCAATGGTTGCAGAAGATAAGAGGATAACTGCAATTAAAGCAAGAAACGATTTAGAAGCTCTTCTCATATCAATTTTAGTTTATTTTACAATTTTATGCGCGTACATCACCCTGTTAACATCAGTCACTGAAACGATATAAATTCCCGGTCTTAAGTCGTTCAGAAATATATCAGCGCTGGTATCGTAACCATTTTGGTCCTTAACATCTGCTCCAGAAAGCGCATGTACCCTGATCAATTTGATCTTATACTGAAGGTTAACATGCAGAATACCTGTGGTACCATCCATCTGAAAATTCTAATCTCCATTTATTTTTGGGTTATCTGCTACCGACGTATACAAACCATCCGTTAACTGGTTTTCGGTGATGGTAGCCACCAGACTGACCGGCGATCGTAACATCCCCTTTGGCAATGTTGAGTTTTGATTTCAACTGTATGGTCCTGGAAATTTTAAACAAAATATAGCGGGGCCCAGTCTGATTCAAAGCATAACGCAAGGAACCAGGGAGTGCATCATCATTCAGGTTGGTAACATAAATAACTTTTCCACCCCTTCCTCCGGTGGTAAATTTCCCTTCTCCTTCCGCGCCCGGGAAAGCAGGCAAGCCATTATATTGAGCATAGTTTGCCAGTACAGAAACCAAAACCAATAGGACCGTACCCAATATTTTTATTTTTTTTCCCATCGTTTCATACACGTTTCAATGGACTGCTGTCAAAGGTATTACCCGGCATAAACCAAATGCCTGATTCTTGAAATTATTTTGCTGCCGTAACGGTAACAACAATGATGGGTTCGTCCGGATTGCAGTTTATCTTACCCAAGTGTAATAGGGTTTATAAAAGCAGAAAAAGAATCTGAAGTTCCGCACCGTCCGTACGGAATCTTCAGATCTTAAACGATGTAACTATTTCAACTTTTAGATCAACTGTTACCAATCAGATAGCTTCCTTTATTTGTATTACCATCGGGGATCGCCAACGCCACTGTCATTTACGGTTTGATTGGTAACCGTAAAATTCCCAATGGCAGCATTGGTAAACCCAGGATCCAACAGGGTATAACTGGTTGAAAGGTCAAACTTTGCCCCACTAACGGTTGAGCCACCGGTAATGAAGCCAGGTGCATTAAAGTAATTGTTGCCGGAGCATTCCGGTTGAGCAGAAAGAGTCTGATTGGTATAATAACCAAGGGTACCTGCAATTATCGAATTCGTAACTTTTAATGTATTGGTTGCAAAACGAACATACAATATTCTTGAGGATGTTTTATTAGATACTGCATAGAGGGTACAGTGGTCAATTTCAACGTTGCTGACCAACCCCGGGAAAGTGGCTGCTGTATTGTCTAACCTGACAAAATCACGCGCAGGGGCACAATTGTTAAATGTACTGTTCTTCAGTTTCAGACTTACAACATAGCCGGCACGAAAATCGATACAATCGGCGGAATTTGTTAGTATATTGGTAACGATACAGTCTGTCATTGAAATAGATACAATTTTTGAAACGATGCTTGATGAACCGGTGAACAATGATTTGTCAAAGTCGTGAATTCTACAACCGGTAACGTTGAGCGTCCCATAATTGACAAGCGTTGTATTGTACTGGAATGCGTGGTCAAGGATCGCCGGTAAACCGGTTAGCGGGTCCGTATAATTCCCATTCATTTCAAGATCTTTAATATCAACACTTTGCACACCGCTTTCTAAAACAAACTTCACATGAACAATGGGTTTGTTGTAGGGATAGAGCCCTTTGATCGAAATTGATTTGTTGATGGTAATTGCTCCGGAATATGCAACATAATTACCCGGAAATAAAACAAGTGCATCACCGGCATTTGCATTTGCGATAACAGTGCTCAAATTATCAGCAGGATATACCGCCGTAGCGCCTCCCAGATCAATCAATGTTTTAAAGGTTACCACTCCTCTTTGTTTGGTTCCTTTAAACAGTTTAACGGTATAATCTGTCTCACCCGTAAGACCAGTAATTGTAGCAACACCTGCTGCTTTTTCCAGAGCTGTAATCGTTCTCTGTACATTTCCGGGGGTAATCACGAAATTGGTAACATCACTGCCTGCAGGCCATTTAAGTGTCACGCTGGTAGCCTGGATATCTGTCCCTGCGAGCGTGGAAAAGATATTTTCTGCATCTGTCTTAAAAGCAATGGCTGACCATTTTGAATCCGGTACCCCGCTTGCACTGACCCCCTTAATCCGGGCAGAATACTGTGTTTGGCCGTCCAGCACAACGCTGACAGGAATCTTATCCGGGGCAACTGTTACCGTTTTAACGATTGCGGAAAATTTCAAACTATCTTCACTGAATTCGATTACATAAGAAGAAGCATCCTTACCAACGGTCCAGGCCAATTCGACGGTTGTTTTGTTCTTTATCTTGGCAGTCAGGCTAATTGGCTTAAAAACCCTGGCATAATCAAGTTGTTCAACTATTGGGTCGATTTTGTCCTTGCAGGAGACAAGAATCAAAGAGATCAACCCAACCATAAATCCTATATTTTTTAGATTACTTTTCATGTGTTTCGATTTATTAGTATCCATAGTCATTTGTCAAAGTTCCATTGCTCGAATCCAGGAATACTTGCCAGATAGGCCAGAACTGATATTGATCCGGATTCTTGGCATAAATTGCATCAATTTTGGAATTTATCAGCAGGGTCGGACCGATCCAGGCAGTGTTGTAATCATATTCTGCCGACTTATCCAACGTTTCACCCCTGTTAAGACCATAAATTACAAGTGATTCGCCATTTGCCGCATATTTGTAATAAAGCTTTGCGGGTACATCGGCATACGCTCCGGTCCTGTCCCTAAGCGCATACATCTTGGCTTTAGCCTCGTCCAATTTGGTTTTCAGTAAATTCCAGCGGATTAAGGCCTGTTTCCGCACCATTTCACCACAAAATTCCAGTTTATGCTCCTCAACGATGGCATTGAACATGGCATCTTTTGTGGTTAATGCGTTCACATAACCATCTACTTTTGTTGACCAGTCGCCTGATGCAAAAGCCCTTTGTCGGATCATTTTCAAATAGGGCGCTGCGGCGGCAGGCCCCTGCAATTCATTGGAAATTTCAGCAGCCATCAACACTACCTCAGCATAACGCATGTAAAGTTTGTTTACACCATCATCATTCGTTGAAGTTACAATCCGGTTCATCCATTCGTACCGGAATTTACCAAAACTCCATTTTTTCAGCGTAAGCAATTGCTGCTTGGCAATTCCATTGACAGCTTTTCCCCATTCATACGGAACAGTGGTCACATCCCGGCGGGTATCTTTTACGTCATAATCATAAAACAGTGATGGAACTGGGCCTGCGGTTCCGCCTTTGGCCTGGCCGGTATACTGGTCAATACTGTTGTGCTTGATGGCGAAGGTAAATAACATGCGGCCGCGCCCGTCCGAAAATGGTATCTCCCAAAGGGTTTCACCACCGGCAGCGACATTATCCTGACAATTCTTTTTGAAAACTGTTTCAAAAGAGGGTTCCAGTTTACATGTTCCGCTATTGATAACATCCAGACACTCCTGATTGGCAATCGCATACATTTTGGCTACCGACAATTCAGGATCCGTACTTCTGCGAATTCCATCGGGATACTGGGAGTAGCCGCTTGCTGCCAAACAGAGTCGGGCGCGTAATCCCTTGACAAAAGCTTTGTTGATGTGTTCAACAGTAGCGCTGGTTGCATTTGGCCAGGCGACAAGTTCGGATGCTTCTCCCAGATCTGCGATCAGTTGTTTGTAGATGATATCGCGACTAACTTTTCCAAGATAAAGTGTCTCGGTAGTAATGGGATCAAATCTTGGAATTACATCCCCCCAGGCCTTTAAAAGATCTGAATAATAGACAGCCCTTAATGTCAAAGCTTCTCCAAGCATTTGTCCCAATTCTGTCCCTGGTTTAGGATTACCGTATGTCCTTATTCCCTTAATACAAATATTTGCCCGCTCGATACCCGAGTACATCATGGCCCAGGCATTGTTTGAAGAGTTCATTTGACTGTTACTTGGAGTAATGGAGTAAACAGCCAGATCTGCACTTCCATCGCCAACCAATTCCGAAGAATTGTACCATTCAATGTCCGTATTCATCCCATACCAGGGCAAGAACCTTCCACGATAGGAATTTGTTTCGCCGAATGGGACTTTGATGCCATCGACCGCCCCCTTGGCTAAGTCGGGGGTCGAGAAAATGACCATTTCATCAATGGAAGACTTCGTAGGCGCTTCCAGATAGTCATTGCATGATATCATTGCGACTGCAACAACCATTCCGATTATATATGTTATTTTTTTCATATTCAGCAATATAACTCAGGTTAAAAATTAAGATTTACTCCGAAAACAATTTGCCTGCTTCTTGGGTATGCAGAATAATCAACCCCTGGCGTAAGTGCGGTTTTCCTTCGCGTTGACACCTCTGGATCGAACCCTGAATAATTTGTAAGTAAGAGCACGTTGTATCCGGTAACATAAAACCTCAGGTTTTGAATTTGAAGCTTTTGGGTCAATATGGTGGGTATGGTATAGCCCAATGTCAAAGTGCTCAAGCGAAGGAATGAGCCATCTTCTACCGCCCAATCACTGAAAACGTATTTGCTCATATATGGTGACCACATTGTTGTACCGGCATTCATTCCGGCTAAAACTGTTGGATCAGTCACGCGGGTGCCTGTTGCCACATCAATGTTTGTCCATCTTTTGCCATCGGCCATCATATCGATCATGTTCCGGTATTGATATTTCTGTGTAGCAGTTGCATACTCAATCTTGTTGGCATTATAGACATCATTGCCTACACTCCAATTTAGAACTGCCGACAAATCAAATCCATGCGCATTGCCATTGATGGTAAAACCTCCGGTGTGAACCGGATTTGCATCACCGATAATCGTTCGGTCGTCTATGGTTATTTTATTGTCATCGCCAACCAGGTTTTTAAGTTTGACCATACCTGGAGAAAGCGTCCCAATGATTCCTGATGCGTCGGCTACCCCATCATTCAATATCCATTTCTTTAATCCTGCATCATAACCTGAAAAATCGGATACCTCATATCTTCCATCAGACCTGTAACCGTACATTTTACCGACCGAACCTCCTGATGCGATCCAGAAATCAGTGCCAATCTCGGTGGAGGCCCAACCTGTTTCAGCGCCAAAATCTTTCATAACCCCTAGAGATTTGATCTTATTTTTGTTGAAACCAACGTTGAAATTGAAACTCAACCCATAATCTTTCTTGTTAACGGCTATCCAGTTAAGCGACAATTCCAACCCTCTGTTTTCAGTTTCACCCATGTTTCGGAATTGCGTGTCATAACCTGTTCCAGCAACCGGAAATTCAATCAGAAGGTCTTTTGTTGTATTTAGATAAGCCTCAAGTGTCACGTTCAAACGATTTTTAAAAAGGACAAAATCCAAACCAAGGTTTCTGGTATGCGTGGTCTCCCATTTCAAATCGGGATTGGCCATGGTTTTAGATGCCGACCAAAAATTAGTAACCCCATTGATCCAGGCAGTAGTACCGGATACAAATGATTGTGTCATCTGACCGGAAGGAATATTGTTATTGCCTGCCAAACCATAACTGAACCTTAATTTTAAATCATTTAACCACATGGATGAACCTTGCATAAAATTTTCCTGGGAGATTCTCCAGGCAGCTGCAGCCGATGGGAAATATCCCCATTTGTGCCCCTTCGAAAATTTACTCGATCCATCGGCGCGTACTGTTGCAGACAATAGATATTTGTTCTTATAGTCGTAATTTAAACGGCCAAAAAAGGAGAGCAATTTATCATCCGGACTGTAATTGTTATCCGTAGCCTGAGGAACACCCTGGGATGTGAGTTTAAATGCCTGATCGGAGGTAAACAGTTTGGGGAACCCATGTACCACAGAGGTGAGCAGATTATTTTTTGTTTGGATCATCTCCTCTCCCAACAAAAGCTTAATTCTATGATTTTCATTAAAATACTTATTAAAATCATAACTTAGTGTATTGGTGTTCCTAATACGTTCCTGCTTCTGATTGGCTAAAGTAATGGCTGGCTTGCCCTGGTTCTCGGCAGCAGGGGTATTTGATACATAATAAGTTGTTAAACCATAAAACCGGCTGTCGTTGTAGTAATAATTGTCCAGACCAACTTCTGATTTCAACTGAAGGTTTTTTACTAATTCCCATGAAAAGCTCCCAGCAAGGTTAAAGTTCTTCTGGTTTTGCCTCCGATCGTTGTCGTTAACTGCGACAATGGGATTTACCAAATAACTGGACACTTCCTGATCGGTAGCGTCAGATGTTAGTCCGGCCAATGGAATCGGAGTATAGGTAACGCTATGCTTTAACCTTGAATCAGCAGATGACACTTCCCTTTGTTCATTGGCTCCACCACCGTTGATATCCGTATTTGAATAACGAAATGAAAGGGCAATCTGAACTTTATCATTGGGATTGTGATTGAGTTTTAGCGATAAATTATCACGCTTAAAATTTGACCCGATCATAATCGCTTTCTCTCCAATGTGGGAATAATTAAATGAATAGGTTAGTTTTTCTGACCCACCACGAATGCCTAAATCATGGTTGAAGACCTCCCCAATACGGCCATAAACCTGATCCTGCCAGTTGTTCCCCTTCTTCCCGGCATACAAGTCCATGTCCTGGTAGGAACCAAAATATTTTTCATAGGAACTGACATCCCCATTGGTATTGTCCAGTACAGCGTATTCATATTGCCATTTGACATAGTCTTCCGTTGGCAGTACATTCATCTCTTTGGCTATTTTCTTGAACCCGAAATAAGCATCATAGGTGACAGAAACCTTTCCCTTTTGGCCAACTTTGGTCGTCACAATGATAACCCCATTTGCGCCCCGCGATCCATAGATGGCAGTTGACGAAGCATCTTTCAGAACATCGATAGACTGTATATCGGAAGGGGCAATGCTTGAAATATTGTTTACCGGAAATCCATCCACAATAAACAAGGGTGAGTTATCCTGGGTAATGGATCCACCGCCACGCACCCGGATCTTCATTTCCGCGTCGGGTGAGCCTTCAGTTGAAGTTACCTGAACCCCCGCCAGTTTACCGGTAAGCGCTTCAGCAGCGCTTGCCACTGGAACCGTTTTCAGATCATCTCCCTTAACAGAGGAAACTGAGCCGGTAATGTCCCTCTTTTTAACAGTTCCATATCCAATGGCTACGACTTCTTCGAGCCCGATTGTCTCGGCAGTTAGGGATACATTGATCTCCTTTTTGCCGGCAACGGGCACTTCTTGCGATTTAAAGCCAATAAAAGAGAACACCAGCGTCCCCTTTGCAGGTACGGACAGAATGAAATTACCATTGATATCGGTAATAACCCCCGTTGTAGTACCTTTCAGCACTACGTTAGCACCGGGAATTGGAAGACCTGTCTCCGTCTCAGCCACTTTACCCTTCACTGACAGGAGTTGTGCCATTCCCAATGTTGAAAAAAACATTAGCATGACAACAATACTGATCCTTAAACTGAGGCTTTGATAGCCAGAGTTTTCCACTGTTTTACAGTTACTTAATTCATTCATTTGATTTTTTATTTGGTTTTATTTCAGCTTTTACACTTATCCTAATTGTCGCAATAAACACAATGTGCATTCAATTCAACGTCACGGAGGTAACATGAAAATCCCTTCATAAGTGATCATAAAATTACTCACATGAGTCATAAAAGGTCTATTTTAACGTATCATTGAAAGGCTACATACGTACCATCTGCGGGTTATATTTCCCAAATAGCGGGATAATTGAGAAACGGGTAACCACAATGGATTGCACGAATGGAACCGAAGTTATTTTTCTAAAACATTCTTTTCAGTCGCCCACTTTTTTTGCCATACAGGATATTTGTCCAAAGCAGTCTGAGGGGCATAGGTGTACCAGCTATATCCGCTCCGGCGTTCACGGCTAACCTCAGTCAATGAGTAGAGCATCTTACTGTTTCGGTCACTGAAGAGTGGCCGCTCCGTTTCAAGTTCATAATAACGGGTCCAAATGGGAGGGGCAGTGGAATCGACCACTGCGATTTTATCGATGGTACTGGTTCTCCATTGGGATTTTTCGGGAGGGGCGGAAACTTCTTTAATCCGTGTATTGTAAATCTTTGATTCATTGAACCATTTAACGGCACTTTGAACTGCCCCAATGACCCTCTTATCAGGATTGTCCAAGCTCATCAGGAAAAGTGCAATCTGGGCACTCTCCGCATTGCAGATGCTTGGCATTTCATAGGCCCTGGCCCAGGCAGGCTTCAGGTCAAATTCGTTGTGTTGCTGGCACCACGCGGTTAACCTGCCGTTGCTAACTATCTGACACTTCAGTATGCACTCCAAACCTTTGTCGAACGCGTTTTTAACCGCTTTCCTCATGTCGTTTCCAATGAAAGCAAACATGGGATCATTATCATTGATTTTTTTCAAAGTTTCCATTACCCCTATGTAGGCGCCATCATTGAAAGTAATGTGACTGCTGTAATTCTTCGTTTCCAACGGGTAATACTGTGGCCAACCTCCATTGGGGTACTGTGCCTTGAGTATAAATTTCAGACCCCTCAGGCAGGCATCCTTGTACTTTTCGATGGATGTTTTGGTATAGACCTGGGCAAGATATTGGACATGTGTGTAAGTAGTCGAATTATCGAAAGTGGTATGGTCCAAACCTTTGGCTGTGATCAATTGTTCAATCTGCTCTCCGGTTAGAATTGCCTGCATATCATAATTCTTAGGCCAGCCACCGTTGTTTCGCTGATACAGGAGGATATTATCAGCTATTTTTGTGATTTCCGACTCAGAATAGACCGGTTGATTGGCAATCGGGTTAACAATATTCCCTCCATCTTTTATACCATACCAATGATTCCTGCTATCCGAAAATGGGCTCATGCTAATGGGCCAGTATGGATTGTACTCCAATGAAGCCATGATAAAAGGCCCGACCCCTTTGGGATCGTTGTCGCGTACCGGCTCTCCAATGTAGTATTCATAAGTTCCGCTTCTGTAGGGGGTTCCGCCTAAGCCTGCTACTGAGCAACATCTTGTAAGACTGATGGTTCCATTATTATTCTCGCGTATAAGCTTTTTGACTATTCCTTCGTATCCCTTGCGCGCAATCTCTTTGTATTCCTTGTCAATGTACCCTTTCCGTACGGCCTTAAACAGGGCATAAACAAACATTGAGGAGCCAGAAGCTTCAAAATAGTTACCTTGCCGGTTCCCCTGGTCGAGAACCTGATACCACAATCCAGTGGAAGGGTCCTGCCATTTTTTTATTCCAGCGGCCACCTGTTTCAAGATATCCAACAATTGGGCCCTACCGGGATGGTCCTGAGGTAAAAAATCAAGTACATCTACCAATGCCATTGCGTACCAGCCCTCTGCCCTGCTCCAAAAATTAGGGGAACAGCCCGTTTGCGGATCCGCCCATTTTTGAACTTTGCTTTCATCCCAACCATGGTAATTCAATCCAATAGTGGCATTGTAGGTATGTTTGTGAACGGTGACAAACTGATTCACAACATCATCAAAAGCAGCCGTCTCGTTGAATTTTGCAGCATACTGCGCATAAAAGGGGGAGCCCATGTACAAACCATCCAACCACATCTGGTTGGGATATCTTAACTTGTGCCAGAATCCGCCTTCACTGGTACGGGGCTGTTCCTTTAGTTGGTCCCTGAGGAATATAATGGCCCTCTTATAACGGTCATCCTTAGTTGTGTCGTAAATATCGAAAAGGAATTTGCCGGAGTTCACCGCATCGATGTTGTGCTCATCGGGTTTGTACCCCAGGATAGACCCAGCCGAATCTATAAAATGGATTGCGTACTTTTCCGCATAGGCATAATAGTTCTGCTGATGGGTTACCTTCCACAACCGCACCATCGATTGGGCAATCAAGCCTTGCGTATAGTTCCAGACAGGTTTGGGGTTAAAGTCAACAGTCCAGGGGTCGGGGAATTGCTTGATTTCGGAGTTGGCCATCCTTACGGCCATTTTGACTCCGTCAATTTTCAACTCCTGCGCGGAGAGCCTACCAATGCTAATGACCAGCAATAACTGGACCAAAATCCAATTTTTCTTCATGGTTTATTCAAATAAGTTTGTTAGTTCAATTAATCCTCCCCCCTAAAAAATGGTGAAAATCAAAAACATTAAAATGATCGTAATAATAGCTGTCATCCCCACGATCATCCAGTTCACTCTTTTAAGTTTCCTGCTTGTCTCTTTCATCAATTTTCTGGTGTTTGGAGCCGTAAAATTAAGCCATCAGCTTCCTAAAAGTGGATAAAATCATATCAAATAGGAGGGTCAGGCGTATCGGGTGCGGGCTACACTTCCCAAAAATGAGGCAAAAAAAGGTATCCCAAAAAATGGAGAGCACTCCATATTTCAGAATAACAGCAATTTAGACAGATAATTGAGTTTAGAAATTCCCCTGAACAGAGCGTTTAACAGAATCCCTATTCCTGCCCTGCAGCGTGCTTCTCCATGTACTCTGAAGCGCTCATGTTAAACTCCTGTTTGAAGCTTTTCCGGAAGTGCGACAAATCTTTGAACCCAACAGCATAGGCCACTTCCGACACATTCATTTTTTTCTGCACCAACAACTGCGCAGCCCTCTTCAGCCTGATATCCCTAATAAACTCCTTGACCGTCATTTCGGTCATTGCATGAAGTTTGCGGTAGAGTTGCATCCGGCTTACACCGATTTCAGTGGCAAACCGGTCGATGTCAAGATCCGGATCCGAGATGTTGTTTTCAACGACATTGATGGCCTTTTGGAGGAACCGTTCATCGGGAGAGCTTAGGATGATATTCCGTGGTTGCAGGAACATCTCTCCCGAATATTTTTGTTTCAACGATTGCCTTACAGACAAAATATTCTCAACTTTGGTCTGAAGAATTACGAGATCAAACGGTTTGGTTATGTAGTCGTCAGCCCCCAGGCTCAATCCTTCCAATTCATGTTCACGCGACCCGAGTGCGGTGAGAAGCAGAATTGGTATATGCGAAGTACGCTCGTCTTTCCTTATCCTGCGACAGAATTCAAATCCATCAACATCAGGCATCAATATATCACTGATGATGATGTTCGGGATGGTTTTTAGTGCCATGGCCCATCCCTCCTGTCCGTCCCTGGCCTCTAGGATGTGATAGCTTGACGAGAAATGTGATTTGATGAAATAGCGAACATCGGCATTGTCATCCACGATCAGCATGATTTTTTGGCCTTCGATGGCAAGTTCATTAATGTGATCCTCTGTAATAGTTGCCCGCGTTGCTTCGCCGATCGTTTCAACGATTTCAGGATCACCTGATAACGCCAGGATCTTTGGATCATCGTAGGGCAATTGAACGGTGAATTTGGAACTTTTCCCCTGTTTGCTGGTAACGAAGATCTTTCCATTGTGAAGTTTAACCAGCTCTTTGGTCAATGCCAGACCGATACCCGTACCGGTTTGTGAAGAAAACTGGTCGACCTGAAAGAAACGATTGAAAATTTTCTCGAGATTGGTTTCGGAGATTCCAATTCCTGTGTCTTTGACGGTTATTTCGATCATCCGTTTCTCGGTAGACTCATTGCCGGAATCTTGATCCTCCGTATCAAAAACCAACGATAAGTTCACCGTAATTTTTCCACCTTTGGAGGTGAATTTGAAGGCGTTGGACAAGAGGTTGTTCATGATTTTTGCCACTTTGTCTTCATCGAAATTGGCGATGATCTCCTTTTTCAAAGAATTGAACCTCAGGTCAATCTCCTTCTCTTCCGCGAATTTTCCAAAAGAACTTACGATCCCCGAGATAAATGAGACCATGTCTCCCCTTTTGAGTAACAGCTTCAGGTTACCGCTTTCCATCTTCCTGAAGTCGAGAAGCTGGTTGATCAATTCATGAAGCTGATTGGCATTTCGGTGCATGATCTCCAGATGACCAGGAACTTCAGACTCAGGAATGGTATGGTTTCTCAACTTTTCAAGCGGACCAAGGATCAGGGTAAGAGGGGTACGTATCTCATGTGAAATATTGGTGTAGAACCTCAGTTTCATCATGTCAAGCTCGTGCAGTTTCTTCGCCCTTAGCTTTTCAAAAACAAGATTGTGCTTCAGCTTTTCGCGGTTCTGCAAAAAAGTGATGAGCCAATAGAGCAATCCAAGCACCGTAAGAAACAGCAGGATCCTGAACCACCAGGTTTGCCATACCGGCGGAAGAACCTCAATGGTGAGAACCGGACCGATGTTGCTCTCTTGCCTGTCGATGGAAACGGTCTTTACCCTAAAAGTATATTGTCCGGGATTAAGATTGGTGTAGGTGGCCAGTCGCTTATCCGATGGATCTTTCCAACCGGTATCGAACCCTTCGAGGTAGTAAGAATATTGAATCCCCATGATGTTGGCGAAATCAAGTGAGGCAAACTCAAGCTCCACCGAATTTTGTTCATAATTTAATTTGATGTGATTTGTTTCAGAGATGCTTTTATTGAGAACCCCTTTCCCATTTTCACTGATGGGCACACTTTTGTTGGATATTTTCAAATCGGTAAAGACAATGGGTGCGAAATAGTCACTCGACTTAATTTTGGCTGGATCAAAAATATTGAATCCCGAAATGCCTCCAAAAATCAGTTCCCCGGAAGGAAGTTTGTAGGCGGCGCCATAGGTAAACTGATCGTTCTGAAAGCCGTTTTTTGTCGAAAAATTGTGAAAACGTTCCTTCTCAGGATCAAACTTGGAAAGGCCGTTGGTGGTACTGATCCACAAAAAATGCTCATCATCTTCAAGAATGGACAATGCCTGATTGTTGGCCAGACCGTTCTTTTCGGTGTAATATTTGATTGCGCCGCTTTCTTTTGAATAGAGTGCAATACCATGATTCAGCGTTGTAATCCAAAACCGATGTTTGGAATCTTCCAGCATAAACCTGGTGGTTTCGTTCAGTCGTACTATTTTTTTATTTTGGGGATTGTAAACAACCATCTCTGATGCGCCAATCCAAAGAGAATGGTCGCGGTCTTCCGCCAGCCAGTTGACCTGCTGACCATCGACAAGATTGAGGTAGTGGAGGAATTCGCCGGTTACCGGGTTGTATTTATCCACCCCCCTGGAGGTGCCCACCCATATATCGCCATTGCTGTCGTGCAACAAGGACCATACCCTGTTGTCGGACAAACTGCCAGGATTAGAGGGATCATTTTTGAAATGTTTAAAAGTCCCTGTTTTACTATTGTACAGGTCGAGGCCACCAAGGAAAGTGCCAATCCAGATATTACCATTCCCATCGTCGACAATCGCCTTGATACAGTTACTCGAGAGCGAATTCGGGTTGTTCTTCATGGGTACCAGATAGCTGAAAAGCCCTGTCTTCCTGTCAAGGATGTTAATTCCCCCGTTCTCGGTCCCGATCCAGATTTTTCCTGATGGGTCTACCCAAAAAGAGTAAATTTCGCTGTTATTAAGATAGCGGTTGTCGCCAAGCATCGATTTATACCCCTGAATATTGATCCGCTCCTCAATTAGCAGGTTCAATCCCTGGCGGGTGCCTATCCACAAATTCCCTTTGGCATCCCTGGAGATACAGAGAATTGAATTATTAAC
>JALOCD010000064.1 GCA_023228025.1 Prolixibacteraceae bacterium
TTTTTGATGAATTCAACAATGCCAAAACTCTTGTATAGATTGGGACTCTTGCCCTTGAAAGTGGGATTGTACTTGTCGAGCGCCTCCTGAACGTACTTGCCGGACAGCTTTGATTCGAAATCGGAGAGCATCAAAAATGCTGCGAAAAGTCCGGCAGCCCCTTTGTCACATCCGTTCTGAATCATCTTGTCATTCTTCTCTTTGAGCAGCGCCGAAATATCGTAGGCAGCCACATCGTTCACGGCAGCCGAACGTTTGATCATCCCCGGCAGGGTACTGAAACCACCTGTAGCCAGCAAATTATTTTTCTCATCCAGTAAAAGCAGATTCTTCCAGTACATGTTTTGCTGAGGCAAATATTCCGTACCCAGGAGTTTGCCGTTTGTGTCAAGATGTACCTGGTAATAGATATTTTCACGGGTTTTTGTCTCTTCAAAAAATATCGGTGTAAGCCAGTTGATGGCACCTCCCGGTTTCATGGAAAGCAAAAAGAGACTTTGATCAGGCTTCTCGGTCTGGATGGTCTTGGCATCGGCCTGAAATTTTCCGGAGAAGTTTCCGGATATAACAAAATTCCCGCCAGGATCCTTCACGATACCGGTAACATATTCGGCGCCACTGCCCTCCAATATCTTCACCCAATTGACTCTGGCCTCCTGGTTAAAGGATGCGACAAAGAGGTCGCGGCCCCCGGTTGGATTCACAGGGGCCTTCCCCAGTGTGAATGCATTATTGAACCATCCGGTTACGATTAGATTTCCAAGGCCGTCTGCCACACTTGAAGTACCATCCCCAGGATAACCTCCGTGCTTGTTAACATTTTCCCAGATTCTGTCGGCCAGCAAATCTGCCGGACTGACACCCGGCATTGAAATAATTTCGCCCGGTTTGCCAACAAATTGAGGCATACATCTACCGATCGGCGCACCGATAAAAGTACCGTCGCAAATGGTGTACCGCTTTTGATGGGAGAAGACACAATCTCCGGAAACCTCGCCCGGGAAAAGAACTGCCGTACTCATGTGACCGGAAAAAAGAACGCCAACGACATCCAGCTTACCTATATTGTAAACCAACCATGAGAAAAGCGCTGCCCGATCTTCACAATCACAAAAGGGATAATAGAAAAGTTCATCCGGAAAGAACCATTTTTCATAACCAAACTGTGCCTGATCCGTTTTATACGCGAATGCCTTCTGGGTGAATTCAAGCAATCCTGATGTTAGCTCAACCTGATTTTTCCCCTTGAAAGTCTGACCAAAATAGGTGTAGAGCGCCTCTCCGATGCCGGGATTTATGGGGGCTCCCATGTAAACTGAAAAATCAGTTTGCGGGTAGGTGGCATAAAAGGCCATCTCATTTTGTGGTACACTTACCTCCATCTCAGGATACTCCCCCGAAAATCTTAGTTTTTTCGTAACGTACTTCTCGATAAAATTGAGAGGTTTGGTTACCGCAAGGCTGATCCTCTTTTTGGCATCTCCATACTCCTCATCGTAAGTCAGAACTGAACCGACCTCCTCTCCGAAGTTGGAGATGAAATAGTACTCCTGGTTGTTGAACTTTAAAAATTGACATCCAAAAACATTGTTGGTGGAAGGAACCAACAGGTACAATTTATTGGCAGACTCGGAATAGGCCAACCTGGTTTGGTAGCCCGAAACTGTCATCAGAAACCAATTGTAAAGAATTTTTGTATTGTTGTTTTTCGCGGCGATTCGTCCCGAAAATTGGTTGATCAATTGGTATACTCCCCAGTCATTCAGGTTAAGTTGTTCCTTCAGAACGTTGATTTGCAGGAGTAAATCCCCGTAGTTTGTATCTGCCATTTTACGCCAGAAACGGGCGACCTCGTTCTGACCCGGCTTTCCGAGTGAAAAATCCAGGGTACGCGGATCGGCCTTTATCACCAGGTTCTGACCAAAAAAGTCGATGGGCACCTCTATTCTTCTGACTGTCTTATCAGGAATTGGCACCAGTTGTGGTCGTTCCTGCTCAGCTTTTGGAGGAGCTATTGGCGGTAGCTCTTTCACAACGACCTTTACCGGAACCGGAGGAGCTTTTGGCGCTTCATATTTGACCGGATCCGGTGGTTTGGGCGCCTCAATGGGTTTATTGGCCTTGAATGCATTGTAACTGGCCCACTCCTTTTCGAGGTATTTCGCAAACTCTTCGTTTCGTTTTTTGACAAAATCGTTGTACTCCTGCTGCAGTTTTTGCATTCCTTCCTGCTGCTCTTTCACATAGGAATTGTACTGCTTTTCTTGTTGTTTCAGATACTCTTCGAAAGTTTGGGCCCCTACCGGGAAGGTGTAGGCCAGCATCAGAACCAGGATTAAAACAAAATTCTTCATGGCACCGAAATTTTGAGGGTTGAAAACGAAATGAGTCGCCAATAAGATAAACTACCCGACAAACTATTTCGCCTTGAAACAGTTTGCCGGATAACAATCAACAATTTATGAAACAGGGTATTAAAACTATTTTGATCCCTTGTCCATCTCCTTGTTGAACTCATTTTTGAATTTTTCATATTCAAAATCGAGCCTCAACTTCTCGTCACCGGAGATTCTCTTCTGGATACTCTGCAAGATCTCCTCACTGTTCAACTCTTGCGCGATGTAGCATTTGAAGGTGTTCTGCTTGGTCTTTGTCAGCTTTTCGCAGATGGTTGCGACACCTGAAAGTTGTTGATCGACAACCTGACGGGTCAAACCTTCGAAACGGGTTTTGGCTTGCTCAACATTGTCAATTACTTTGGAACTGTAATAGTTGTCTACCACACTCTTGATCGTTATATTCAAAGTGGCAGCCAGTTGCTCCCTTGAATTGGCCTGCGCTTTTTTCTTGGCCAGCATCTGATCCTGGCTTTCTCCTGTTGCCGTCGCTCTGATTACACCCTTCTTGGTGAAAAACTCGGGACCACTACATGGAAGGTCTACGATCTCTTCCCCTTTTGGAACAACCTGTTTGGATTTGCATCCGGACATTCCTACCATTAACGCAAGGCAGGAGATTCCAATTACCATCGTAACAATTCTTCTTGTTTTCATTTTTCTTAAGCTTAAAGTGTTTGTAATCATTTTTATACATCAATTAAACATCTACTATATTTGGTTCAGTACTTATCTATTAGCATTTAACTGCTACCACTATCCATTCTCCATTTTAAATGCAATCTGCATCCTTTTCTCATCTCCGATCTCCCATTCGACCCTTCGACAGGTTCAGGGGAGTCCAGGCTCAGTGGGCACTTTTCAACGTATCTCCCCTTCCATTTTCAAGTTTCCTCTTCGACTTTGCTCAGGGATCGTGAGGTTTCATTCGTCCCCTTCGTCCAAGTCTTCCGTCTTTCTCTCCGTCTCCTGGTCTCCCAGTCCCCTAGTCCATCATTCCTTTTTCACCGTTTCCCCGTTTCCCGTTTCTTTCTGCCTTTCTTCATTCGCCATGCCCTTTGCCTTCTGCCGTCACCATCCGGTGGTATAGTCTAACCGGTAAATCCTGATGGCAGAACTCTTGCCGGTTTTCACCGAATTGTAGAGGATGGATCCGTTCAACTGTTTGAAAGGCTTTGCGGCATTGGAGATTTTGGAGATTGGCAGCTCGTTGGGAATCGTTACCCTCAAATCATGCTGACCTTTGCCGCTGAAGGTATCCGTAACCGGGAGATCGAGGATGATGCCTCCCTCTTTCCACTCCAGTTTAAGGTTGGTCACCGCGCAAGGACTGTCAAATTTTGATTTGATCGGGATGACAACAACCGCATTGGAAACTTTGTCCCCAACCACGTCGCCTCCCTGGATCCGGATATTTCCGCTGATCATCAGTTCGGCTTTGGTCTCGGCAATGTCAAAAAAGAACATCTTTTCAGGCCTGTTGTTTCCTATGGTATAGGTCACTTTGACATTGTTTCCGGGTTCATCGTAGCATTCGTCGAACCGGTATGCAATTTCGCAAACATCGATTCCGAGGCGCCGGTCTTCGATTTTGGCGCATTGGGAGTTGATGACCGGCACTTTGGCGCACCTAACGATTTTGTCGCCGATCTTCAGGCTAAACCGTACTTTCCCGAGTTCGCTTCCCGCATCAGCCAGATAGGTTGATGCCAGAAGCGCTTTGCATTTTTCGATGCCAACCTGGCATTTGCTTTTGCGTTCGTCGATGAAGATCTGTTCCAGTTTGGTAAGCTGGCTTTGGCATTGAATCAGCTCTTCAATGGTGCCGTAAGTGTCGAGCAATCCCAGGACTTTGTTCATCTCATCCGTGAGCTGTTGATCTTTCATCCTGAAATCCTGAACCAGATCATCGAGATCGAACTGGCTGAATGGATATTTCACGAAGTACTGGTATTTCTGGGCTTTCGTGCTTTTATCGACCAAACGTTCCCAGTAAAAAGCGACCACATTGGAGGCTGAAACACCCTGAAGGTAGTCGCGTTTCCCCGATTGTGTCGTAATGACATTCGAAAAACTCTGGTAAAGGGAATTCAGTTTGTCGGCAGTAATTTCAGTTGTTTTTGAAACGGATGTGGAGGAGATGAAATCGGCCACAGCGGTGGTGATCTGTGCCTTCACATTCACCATGGCGTTCTCTTTGGCATCTTCAATGGCGGTCCCGTTTCCAATCCCAACGATGAAATTTTTCTCCATACTCATGGTCCAGTCTGGCTTCTTGCCACTCTTTTCCTGAACCGAATATTGCGCAATCACCGCCATTGGAAAGAGGATGGCGATAAGCGAAAACAACGTTTGCTTTCTCATGGGAAAAGTTATTTGGTAATCGGCAGATTTCTGAATTTAAAGAAGTTGTCGTTGATGTAAAACCGGAGGTATTTGATCTCATTGATCTTGGGAAACTCGCAGATCACCTCCGTATTTACCTCAGGCAGAATGGTCACATCGAGGTAGTTGTTGCTTTCCCGGGAGCCAATTTTCATGGTATTGATCCGTTTTTCGTCCCCGTTGTTGTCGATCAGCATGGTCTCGTACAAACGGTACATCTTCTGGATATAGTCTTCTGCATTTTTGTTGATCAGTTCGAAGTAGACGAAAATTTTATCCCCAATCCTTTTGGCAATTTTGAACCGGAGGAAGATCTTATTCCCAAGATCAATGGTCTGTCCTTCCGTGTATTCGGGCTCCTTCTCAATCTTCGCCTTTTCCTCTACCGTGATCACAATCGGCATTTTTCTGCCAATTTCGCTGGCGGCTTCGTTGCATTTGTCGAAGCACTCCTTGCAAACAGGGGGAACCGAATTCAGGATGCCCAAAGAACCTCTCCAATTGTACTGGTCTGCCAGGCTTTTGGCCCTGGAAATAGCCAGATCGCAATGGGCATTAAAATATTCGACGATCCCCTCTTTGGCCTTTTCGACCATAGCCTTGTACTTCCCGTTGCGGATATTGACCTGCTGAAAAGCGTTGTTGTAGGCCGCCTGCTCAGTCTTTCCGGCACCTTTCAACGTTTGGGAAGCGCTGGCATAGACATTGCCCGTATAGCGGTCGGCAATATTGAGAACCAGCTCCATGTTATAGGTAAAAGTTGGAGGAGCAGTTGGGGCTACATCACTGCTGAGTACCAACAACTGTGGGAAGATGATAAAAAGCGGACCGTTGTCGAGCGCACTCATGCCGTTTAGCGCAATGATCTGACGCATTTTGCCCAGCAACATCTCCTGCGTCCCCATCGGGAGTTTTTTCAGATCATCAGGAATGGTTGGCGCTATGGCAATCCTGGCGAAATCGTCACTTGCACCCGAGCTGTTCTGGGCAACCAATTGTACTTTTTCCATCAGGCATATTGCCACAAACAGAACGAGGAATAAACTATATTTTTTCATTTCTGTCCGATTTTGGTTTATTTTTCACCGATAATCAGCCAGGCTTCACCCAGTCCCCGCTGATAAATTTTGCACTGGATGTTGAAGGGAGGTCCTGCCAGGTACCTGCTCAGGTTGGAGATGTACCTGCGGGTATCCATGGCGACTTCGCGGCCATTCAGGTTGAACATCATCGGGATTCGGACCTGTTCGAAACGAAGCATCGTCGCGGTAGCGTCAATAGTAGAAAATCTTCCGTTCACCGTGTTTGCTGTCAGCCAGTTTTCGATGTGAAAATCGAGCTGGTCGTTGGTGCCATTCACATCAAACTCCTGTTCCAGATCCACCCCAGCATTGTCCCAGACACGAATGACCAGGGCTACCTCACGGCCATTGGTGAACATGTCGTTGAAGAAGTTCTGCAGCTGACCATTGAATGCATCCATGTGGCTGAGTACCGCCTCTTCGAGCAACAGGTCAACATTGGCTGCCGAGGAGGGTTTTCCTGTTCCTGCAGCTGCGGCTACCTGTTTGTTGGTATAAGCATCGAGCCCCCTCAGATTGAAAGTGATGTAATTACTTGGCCCCTGACGCTTTACATTGAAGTCGATGTCCATGATAATATCCGCTTTCGCGGTACGTTTCAGTACATCAATGGGGGTTTCAGCGACGGCGGCCCCACCTTTAGAAGTGAGCATGGCCAGTTCGGCGCTTTGGGTATCAATGCTTTTGAGAGTCTGCTCAAGGTCTTTCAGCGGGAATCCCCGGTCGGCCATGATGACACCCATCTTGGTAATGACCATTCTCATCTCGTCGCTGCTTTGCATGCACTTTTTATAATCCGGTAAAACCTGATCTTTGCCGTTGGCATTGACATTCATGGTATATCCATGCGAAACGCAAAACACATCGCTGGGGACGATCATGATTACCGGTTTTTTTGCCTGGGCAAAAAGGAGCATGGAGATGACGCTTAAAAAGAGGGTTAGAAGGAATTTTTTCATACTTATATATTTTTTTTTATCAATAGACGTTTGTATGGTCAAAATTTAGAATCCGGCATCAAGCCTCTTGATTATTCCCTTGTCCTGCAGATATTTGCGAAGTTCATTGAAATTGATCGAAGCGCTAACGGCGACTTTGTAACCATGGCTCATTTTGATATTGTCAGAACCACCGGGAGTTCCATCCGTGGTGAGGTTGACAAAGCTTAGATACATGCCTCCATCCTTGAAGAATTCGTCGAAGAAATCCATGTGCTGTTCGTACCCATCAACCGGTAAAAGCGATGGCGTTGGGGCTGCGCCATTCCCGGCAGGAATACCCCTGAAAATGACCGCTGCTACCGAGGTACGTTTGGCATCGTAAATGGCATTGTCGACTTTTTTCCCATAGCCCCAGACCTTTAAAAGTTTGGTCCCATCATTCCCAACACCCAGACAAGCCAGTTCATAATTGTATTGACTGTCATACATGGCTTTCCGTTCTTTTCGGGTCTGACCGACAAGTATGACCAAGGTCAATAATAAAACAATGATAGTTAAAGCACTCTTTTTCATGTCCTTATAAATGTATGATTAAAATTCTATGCGCAAGCCACCCATGAAGGAGAGACCGGAACGTCCTTTGAATTCAGTGTCCCAGGTTTTGCCGGTAAGCGTACTTTTCACATCGCTCTGACTTTTCACTGAGATATTCCCAAATGGCATATAAGAATTGGCGCTACCAACCAGATAAATATTGTGCGTCAGGTTAATACCAAGCATCGCGCCGGCTTTAATGATACTGGTGTTTATATCCTTGTAGGTTTTGTCCTTGGTTTGCTCTACACCGTACTGAATGTTTGGTGTTAGCTCAACGATTCTTGCCAGTCGTAATCCCTTTCCCAGTCCAATTGAGTATCTAAGGAAATTATATTTGCTTTCAGTGAAAGTCGTTGAAGTCGATTTTTTTCCGGAATCATATCCTCCGTCAATCATCAGATACAAGCCTGTCACATTGGTAAACTGACCTAATCTCAACATCAGACTACCGCTCATGCCCCCGATACCACCACTTTCAAATCCTGCAACCAGAGAGATACCGAAGTCCAGCTTTTGTTGCAGGATCATTCCTTCCTGGATCGTTCCGCCATAAGTCTGATAGAAGTTGCTCATCGGGCTCGCCCCGGTGGCAACCATTTTATTGTTGGCGATTTTGCTCGTTGATCTGACAACTGCCTGCCGGACAGGAGAAACTGTCCCTTTGGATTCATCAAATTTGTACTGGTAAACAAAGAATTGCTGATCACATTTCAATGCCTCTTTTTTGCCAATTTTTGCACGGATGGGATGAAGCTTCTCCACTTTGACCTTCACCCTAAAATCTTCCAAATCTTTATCCAACTGAAAGGTTGCACCTTCATACATACGGTTTGCCAGATCATTTTTCAGAAGATCAAGTGATTTCGCTTTTTTGTTGTTGGTCAATGTCTCACTGACAGAGGCGGATTGGAATGATTTGCTGTATGAATCTGCAAATTTGAAGGTTAGCGTATCGAAGGCAGCTGCTTTCATCTGTTTGGTCGCTGCATCGTCATCATCATAAGGCCAGACATTGTAGAAATTGGATACAACGTCAGGTGTAAAAATTAATTGGTAGAAAAAGAAATCGTACTGACAATCCCACCCTCTTATTTTTCCGTCATCTTTGGATTTTACGTCGTTTGGGACCAAAATCAGAACATACGTTTTATTCACAAGATTTTGACCTGCATCTTTCAAAAAAGCGTCTCCCCGTTTTGCTGCCACTGCCATCCTGACGTCCTGGTCAGTAGCATTGTAGAGTCCGCATTGATGAACATAATCCAGGTTCATCATTCCATTCTCCTGTCTGTTGAACCATTTCGCTACCATTTTCCTTCCAACACCTTCTTTGGAGAGCATCTCTTTCAGGTAAGATCGCTTTTTATCGAATGTTAGCATTTTAAAATCCTGGCCCAGAGGCAGTACCAGACTGTTCAGATTGTGGTTAAAATATTTATCCGAGAACTTAATATTCACAGCAGCATCAGCGGGAGCTGAATTTACTCCGGTTACCGAACCCACAAAAAAAGTCAGGGAGATCCGGGAATAAGTTTCAGCAACTTTCTCCTTTACCGGTTTCGCAGCCTGTTGAGCGCTTGATTTACAAACCACACCGACCGACACCAACAGAATTGTGACGAACATAAATAGATTTTTCATGAGGTAAAAAATTTGGTTAATTATCTGATTTTATGCGCATTGAATTCACAGTAAAATTCAAGTATTATAAAAAATGTCAACCGAACATTACATTTTCATAGGACATTAGCTGCACAAAAGCTGGTTTAGAGCTAATAAATAAGCTGATTGAAATAAATCCCAATCATTTTCACTAATAAAATAACCAAATAAAAACAGATGGTGGAATAGCCCCAATGGGCTATTTTTTAACCCTGAAGGTTTTGAAAACCATCAGGGTTTAGCTTGCGTAGATGTCTTGCTATAGTTCTCCACAAAGAACTTCAGGTATTGTAGCAGGTCTTGGTCTTCTATGAATTTCCGGTAGTTTGGGGAAGAGGCAAGACAATAGTGGTAGTCCACGCCATTTAATGCTTTAAATACTTCTTTGTGCTTGAGAATGGTGCCGAAATAGCCCAGGCCTTCCTCTTTATTCGGAAGGCTCCTGACCACAATCAGCTGAATATCATCATTTAGCTTAATCTCTTCGATATCAAAATCGATCGATGTATAGTAATCGATGTTAAAATTGGCCAGGTCAAAAATCAGGCGGTTGACATCAACTTTGGCATTCTTTGGGAAGGAGAGCACAAAATAGTGGAACAACTCTTCATCATAGGAATACTTTCCGCCAAAAGCATCATCCTTCCGATTAGCCGGAATAGACGACTGTTTATTCAAGGAGGCTGAATCCATCTTTGAGATCATCTTTTCCAATTCTGCAAGGCTATTTTGGCGGACCAAATCCCGGATCTTAATCACCACTGGTTTTGCCGGCGAGGCGGGATAATCAGAAAGATATTGATCGAGGATTTTTGAAAACTCCTCCTGCGATGCATTTTTCCCCCTGGCAATCATATCAATAAATTTCACTTTGGGTAGCAGAAGGCTGTCTGGCTGAAGCGCCATCACTGCGGCAGCTAATTTCCCGGCACCATTATAATCACCATTTTTGTACAACGACAAAGCTTCGCCATACATTCGCTCCCTTTGCAGTTTTCTGACTTCCATCTCCTGAAGGAAATCCGGATTCAGCAGATATTTGGCATAATTCGATTCCGGATATTTTTGGGTGATTTTGCTCTTGTAAAGCTCCTCCATGTGCTTCATCTTGTGATATTCGATCCAAACAGGCAACTCATAAATACTTTCAGGATACCTGATATTCAACTCGTCATACATGGCTATGGCATGTGGCTTGTCGTTCAGGACACTCTCATAGATTCTTCCTGCAGCAAAATAAGCAGATTTGATCCGATCATGTGAGGCACGCATCAGGGAATCTGTCATTGGCAAGTCCTGAAGATAATATTCAACCGTTTTGGGATTAGAGGCCTTTGGCTTTTGCGACTCCATCTTCTGCAAATCAACAGCGTCGGCCTGCTCATTATCACCCGGATTTAATGATATTTTGTTTTTCCTTCTCCAGTTATCCTCCAGTATTCTCTTCCCCCAGATCTGCTGGAAATCCGTTTTACCAAGTCCTGCCGTAACCGGATTGTAGAAATACCATGCACTGTTGTTCGACTGGTTATCAAAATTAGACCGGTATTGTTGGCTCCTGAAATAGTTTACGCTGTTCTGTTCCTTTTGCAGATCGGCCTGCTTTTTACTCTCCTCTTCGCTCAATTTGGCTATTTGCTCGTTTATAAAACCGAGCCGGTCTTTTTCACTCATTAATGCGACCTTCTGCAAACTATCTTCCCTCCCTATCAATTCAAGATTCTTTACGAGGGCTGCCAAACCGTTGGTTTTTGAGACAATTTCAAGATAACCGGGATAACCGGGGACAATAACCGCCATTGCGCTGTCGTAATAACAGGAAGCCATACGGTAGTTGCTCTCTTCCAGCGAAAGCGCTGCCACTTTTAAACTGGAGAGTGCCCGCTGATTGTTGTTATCGAGACTATAGGTTACAGAAGTTCTAAAATCCTTCAACGCCTCCTCCCTACGCTGCGACTTAAGCGCCACCTCACCCTTGGCATAATAAATGCGATCGAAGTATGGACGGTTGTTTCCGTTCCTGATCATTTTGGCAAGCGCCAAATCTACCTCCTCCAGATTGCTGCTGTCATATTCCAGTAAGGATATTTTTGCTTCGAAAGCCATCCTGATGGGTGGCTTAGCTTTGACCACACGATGGAATGCTGCCACAGCCTCGTTGTTTTGCCCCAGGGTCAGGTAGAGTTGGGCCAGAATGAAATTGTATCTCCCCCTCTCTTTTCTGGTCAAATCCATCTTTAGCACCTGATTCAACTGAAAGACCGCCTCCTTCCAATCCCTGGTAACGATATTGTAGTCGGCTTTCACAATCGTAAGATCCTTTTTGACCTCCTTCGGCAGACTGCCATCCCGCTCAAGCAACTTTAATATTTGAGAGGCCTTTTCAAATTCGCCTGTCTCTATATAACATCTTGACAACCAGAGAAAGGCTGGATTTCTGGTTGGTTGATTGGAGAAATTGTGCAAGATGTAATTGAAACTCTCCTGCGCCCTGTGAAAATCGCGCTGATAGTAACTGGCCTGTCCCATCAACAGATAGGCATCATCCACCCACTTGTTGTATTCGGCCTTGTAGGCAAATGCGGTATAAGCCTCCGATGTGTTGGTTTTTCGTTTTGGACTCTTGGTTATCGAGTGGGTCGCAATCAGTTTAAGACACTTCTGCACGGCGTATTCCATTTGGGACATAGCCACCTGCGAGGCTCCCGGACTGGTTTCCGCGTAAACCGGTAACAGATGGGTATAATCCTCAATGACCTGACGGTCTATCCGCATCAGTCCCTCCTTAACACTCTCCTTCGCATTAAAATAGACGTTGTATTGGGAGTTTAGCTGGTGGTAAAACCGGGATATGGCAGTATTGTTCTGCGTGGAACATCCAACAGTTAAAAATAATACCAACAGATAGAAAAACTGATTTAAAGTGTGTCCCTTCAAGCGTTTTTGGATAAATGTGTCACACAAATTAACTCAAAATTGCTGAAAATATCACTTTCGTTTGACGGTTACTTTCTTCGTGGGTTCAAAATAAATATTACGATGCTCCAACTGCACGATCAACGCATCCGCCAATTGCTCGAAAGCAGCTCCGGAAGCGCTCTCCTCATCGCAGGCAGCAGGCAAGCCATTGTCGCCACCTTCCCTGATCCGCATTACGATCGGAATCTGACCCAACAGAGGAAGATCCATCGAAGCTGCCAGCTCTTTCCCGCCATCCTTGCCAAAAATGTAATACTTGTTTTCAGGAAGTTCTGCAGGCGTAAACCACGACATATTCTCGATGATCCCCAATACCGGCACATTGATCGATTTGCTGTTGAACATGGATACGCCTTTCACAACGTCGGCAAGGGCAACATCCTGGGGTGTAGTAACAATAACGGCCCCGGTCACCGCAAGCGTTTGAACCAGGGTGAGGTGAATGTCGCTGGTTCCGGGCGGCAGGTCAATGAGCATAAAGTCGAGTTCGCCCCAATTCCCTTCCATGATCAGTTGTTTCAATGCATTGGAGGCAACCGGGCCACGCCAGATAAGGGCATCCTGCTTGTTGGCAAAGAAACCGATGGAGAGGAATTTAACACCGTACTTCTCGATGGGAACGATCCGGTCGCGGCCATCGATTTTTTCGAAATAGGGACGCGCATCCTCTTCCCCAAACATTTTGGGTATCGAAGGACCAAAAATATCGGCATCGACCAACCCGACTTTGGCTCCCCTTCTGGCCAAAGCAATGGCCAGGTTGACTGCCATCGTTGACTTGCCAACACCACCCTTGCCAGATGCGATGGCTATAATATTCTTTACGCCCGGCAACACCGGCGGACTCATCCTATTGGCGCTTTTGGGGGTTATTGTTACCTCAAAGTCGCTGCCATGTTCCCGCCGGATCTCGTCCCTGCATGCTTCCGAAACCGGACCAATGGCAGGGTCATCCTCCCGCTGGAATATCAAGGAAAAACTGATTTTTTTACCCGCGATGCGGATCTCCTGAACCATCTCCAGGTCAACAACGCTTTTGTCTGTACCGGGGAAAAGAATTCGGCGCAGGGTGTCGGATATGTTTTTGGGAATTAGGGCCATTATATTAGAATTAAAAATTACAAATTACGGATTAAAATTATTAAAACTAACACAGAGAATAAGCACGACAAAGGTTATGCAATGGTACAATTAATGCTACCTAAAATAGAGAAGGTCAAAGTTCACAGAGAGGAAAATCGCTTGCGATTTTCGTTCTCAGCGACCTCTGTTTTTTCTTTACATTGTCAACGTTCAGGCACGCATCTCAAAATAAACTGAAGTCTCATATAAGATATTTTATTCTCTGTGTTTGAAATTTAAACGGGTTCTAATTGTCTTGTTTACGATCTATTACTTGTAATGTTGCATGGATTGAAGTCCCTTTTTTTCGGCTATCGCCGGAAGGCTCATTCCAACTCTTTCATCGGGTCCCAGAAGTATTTGTTAAAGTCGACCACTGCCTCATCTTCCACCACTATTCCTTCATTCTCCAACAACTCCTGCATGGCGGAAGGGGGATGAAAATGGACCTTGCCCGTCAGCAATCCATTCCTGTTTACGACCCTGTGCGCCGGGACGTAGGGTGCCTGCTGATGCGAATTGTTGAGCGCCCAACCTACCACGCGGGCAGACAATCCGGTGCCCAGGTAGCGTGCAATGGCCCCGTAATTCGTCACCCTGCCGGGAGGAATCAAACGAGTGACCTCATATACCTTTTCGTAAAAATCGTTCATAAAAACACATTGCTTAGATTAAAACGGATTACACGGATAAACCATCTCTTACCACAAATTACACAAATTACACAAATTAAGAAAAATAAATTACCCCTCGTCTTCGTTCGGGGACCAGTCTTATCTTCCCATTCGTCCAAGTCGTCCCAGACATCCCAGTCCCTCCGTCTTTCCGTCTCCTAGTCCCCTGGTTCTTCCCCCTTCCCAACGCTCATTTTCTCCGTCTTTCAGTCGCACTGTCATTCCTTTTCCCCACTTTTTATCTTTTCAATGGTTACTCATTCCATCCGATCCCAACCACATCTATCTTTTTGAAATTGTTTGGCGGACGGTCTTAACGACTCACTCTTTTCCAGGGGTTCCGCTTCGCTCCACCCCTGGCTACCGATATTTCTCCACTACGTGGCTTAACTCCGGAGTGGAACTCATCCATGCATTGCTTCCCAGCCTCATTCCATACATTCTATCCTCTCCACTTTCAACTCTCAACTTTCCACTCTCAACTTTCAACTCTCAACTTCCACCAACCACCCTGCTTCTTTGCTCGCGTCCAAAACTCCTGTACTCGTCCCACTCAATTTCGACATCGGGTTCGATCAGGTTTTCGAAATGGGGAATAAATTTCAGGTATTTGATGGTAAGTCCGCGGCTGAGCCACTGTTGTTCGTAATAGGTCTTGATTCCCATGATTTCATCCGCATAGGCTGAAGCATACAAATCATCCGTTTCTGATTCTACCTTGAAACCATTCAAATGGACCAGGGCGCTGGTATATTGGTACAGAAAATTGCTGTCTGTCTTGAGGTGAACGGTACCACCTGGCTTCATCACTTTGCCGTAATGGGCCAGAAGTTTGGTGGAGGTAAGTCGCTTGCGTCCTTTTTTCATCTGTGGATCCGGAAAGGTAATCCAGATTTCACTTACCTCATTCGGTCCGAAGAACGAGGGAAGCAATTCGACATAAGTTCGGATGAACCCTACATTTTTCAATCCACTTTTATGGGCGGCTGTAGCGCCTGTCCAGATTCTGGAACCTTTGATGTCGATGCCAATGAAGTTCTTTTCAGGAAAATTTTCTGCCAGTCCGACGGTGTATTCCCCCTTTCCGCAACCCAGTTCCAGAACTATCGGGAAATCATTGCCAAAAAATTGACTGCTCCATTTGCCTTGAAGTTTATATGGCCCTTTTAGCAACTCCGCATAGGGAACCTCCACCACGTTTGGCAGCGCATGCACCTCGGCGAATTTGGAGAGCTTGTTTTTACTCATTTCGTGATTAGATGATGGGGTGATGTGTTGATTAGATGATGAGATGATGAGAAGATGGGAAGATGGGAAGATGAGATCGATCCCTGAGAGCAGCCGAAGGGGAAATATGGAAATTGCTTTGGCTCTAAATTAAGATAAAGCATCTCATAGCTTATATTGGTTGATGGTATGGTGTCTTGCGGGATTAGGAAGCAATTTCTATCAGTTTACACCAAATTTTTCACGAGCCACAAACCCCCAAAAGCCACAAAAACCCGCATGCACTATACCATTTGATATAGGGCGTTTTTCCTTACTCAAATAGCTGCTTCTCCATCAAAAGAGTTTTTTTGTCAGAATTATCCATTATTTGAATCCTAACTTTACGGTTGGACATGAATTGCTCAAAATCTATATTCTTTTTCAATCGGTGGAAATCTTCATTAACAAGGTGGAAACATTCCTCAATTTTTTTTGAAGTAATATCTTTTTCTTCAAACCAGAATAACTGATTCTGAATGTTCAGAGTTTCATCATCCTCCTTGTTTATTATAAGGTTTTCATAGTTCCAGTTTCCTCCGGTTTCAATTGTTTGAATTCCATTTTTAATTTCATTATCGTCATTTAAGCCTAAATAAATCTTATCTATTCTTTTAAATTGTGAAAGGCCAAATCCTAGACCACCAATCATAAATACAATTACTGAGATTAATAATTTGGAAATCGACATATTTCCAAATTCAAAATGAGAACTTAGTAGAAAAGTACCAATTGCAACAGGCAATCCCCAATAAATAGACCCATGTAAAAAAACATATAACCATTTCTTTTCTCTTTGTTTTTCCCAAAGTCGATAAAAGTTCTGACCTTTTTTGTTCAATTCTTTCATTTTAGTATGTTTTAATTAAAATGCCCTATAACTCTTTAATTGGCTCGATCAAGGGTAATGCCAAAATCCCTGATCCCTCTTAAAACGCCGTCTTCAGTGCGCATGCCTTGCCGCACCTCAAAACGGTAATAGCCAGCCGTAGGGAAGATGGTGGTTTGTTTGTAGGGATATTTCATGTCGTAGATGTCGCCTAGGCCATGCCCCAGCCATTTCCCGTCGGGATTAGCCAGGGAGAGTTCGATGGTATCGTTGAGTACCTTACCTTTCGGAGGGGTAATCTTGACAAACAACCAGAGATTGCTAAAACCATACCTGCCATCGTTTCTGACATTGAGATAAAGGTTGTAAATCTTGGACGAGTCAGGAACCGTCATGTCGAATCTCAGAATGGAATCCTGGTGCCATTTGGATCCTCCCAGGGTTTTGTAATCGCTGAAAACAATCTTTCTGTTGCAGGAGAAAATCACAACTGCAACAAGAGAGAAAAGCAGAACAGCCTTACTCGTTTGGAGTATCTTGCGAAGTCTCATGGTCTGGATTGGAACTGTTTTTACGTGTCAGTATTGGTTTGTGACGCTTCTTTCTCCTTAGTTTGTTCGCACCCTGGTCGAACCTGTCGAGCGACTCCTGCCCTGTCGAATTCTGGTAAGTTGGAACTGCGTCATCCGGTATCTCAATGATATCTCCGGTCAGATCAGGTATGCGTTTGCCACTTTTGTTCAATCGTAGGATCTCTTTCACCTTCTCCACAGATACCCCGATGACACCACCACCCTGGTAGTTTTCCCTCACATACCAGAAAATTCCTTTAAAGATATCTGCCTTCAGGTAGTTGTAATTCCCCTTTTCGGTTTCGATCTGAACATTGTTGGGAGGGAAATCCAATTGCGCGTCGATGTAACAATCCAGTTCATAGTTCAAACAGCATTTGAGCTTACTGCACTGTCCGGCAAGTTTTTGCGGATTTAGCGAGATCTCTTGGTACCGGGCTGCGTTGGTCGTAACCGACACAAAATTAGATATCCAGGAGCTGCAGCACAATTCGCGGCCACATGGACCAATCCCACCAATTCTTCCGGCTTCCTGACGGGCGCCAATCTGGCGCATCTCAATCCGTATCCGGAAGGTATCAGCATATACTTTGATCAACTGACGAAAGTCTACACGCTCGTCTGCAATATAATAAAAAATAGCTTTGGTCTTATCCCCCTGGAATTCCACATCGCCGATTTTCATGTTCAGGCGAAGGTCCTCGGCAATTTTCCGGGCCTTCAACATGGTTTCGTGCTCCAATTGGATCGCCTCTTCCCATTTCTGGATGTCGACCGGTTTAGCCAAACGATAAATTTTACGGAGTTCGCCATCCACGAAGGTGGGTTTATGCCTTTTCATCTGCTTCAGAACGAGGTCGCCGACGAGCGAAACAACGCCGATATCGTGACCAGGACTGGCCTCAACAGCCACGATATCCCCAGGTTTCAGGGGCAGATCATTTACATTTTTGAAATAATCCTTGCGGGTATTTTTAAACCGGATTTCAATTATATCGTTGGGATTGATGGTATTTGGGACATCAGAAAGCCAGTTGTATACATTCAGTTTGGCACAGCTGCGTGTTTGCGGCGAACCCGGGCATCCACGTGCCGTCTTTAATATAGAGTTCATGAATTATCTAAGTTATCTAATTGATTGCCTGCACGATTCAAAAAGAACCGGCAAACAAGTATATATTGAATTTAATTGAAAATTATTTTTACTACCTACAAAATCAAACCAAAACTAACTACCTAAATTTAAGCGCTTTAATCTACAGTTTCGTTCAATTCGTAATTTGTAATCCGTAATTTTTAATTTTCTTCTATCAGTACAAAAATAATGATTTTTAACAGAGCGAATCACATGGTCCGCTTCGAAAACGATCAAACCCCTAAATTAAGGAATTTGATTGAAATGGCTACCGCGGATTAAAGCCTGATCAGCTTGGAAACTTTGATAGCCATATCGGTAAAAACGGACTTGGCATTTCCGTTGGATGCAATGTCCTTCAAAGATTTTTCGAACTCGGCAAAAAGGTGGATCACGTTCCGGTCGTGGATGAAAGGGGCAAATTTATTGGCAAATTTTTCCTCTTCATCTGTCATGGTAACCAAAACCGGCTGCTTAAAATTCGACATGAAATTTTCGCGGGTAAAATCGGTGCAATATTTCAGAAAACTAAGCTGTCTGACCCTTCCAATGGAGGAAATTTCGTCCGACCAGTTCAACAACTCCTGCAGATTACGGCCATATCCCGACCTCATCAAAGAGGTATAAAGCCCATAATTGTATCTCCTGACTTCATCTTCGCGCAACATCTCTTCGGCCAGGATATAATTTCCATTGGACATGCGGGCCACAACTGCAGGATTGTTTTCTCCCAAATCGGGATGATTGGCCAGAGCCTGAGCAAGGTCCTGCTCGTCAATTCTCGGAATTCGAATGGTCTGACAACGCGACCGGATGGTACTGATCAGGCGCTGTTCTTCCTCTGTTACCAGGATAAACAGGGTATTTGCAGGTGGCTCCTCCAGAACTTTCAGGATTTTATTGGCACATGTCAGGTGCATAGTTTCGGGAAGCCAGATCAGCGATACTTTGTAATCCGCTTCATAGGATTTCCTGTTCAGCTTTTGGATGATTTCCGCGGCTTCATCCACATAGATCATCCCCTGTTTGTTCTCTTCCGCAATTATTTGGTTCCACCTTTCGTAAACCGGATATGGATTGGCCAAGAAATAGCTTCTCCACTTGGCAAGGTAGTCGCTGCTGGTGGGTTTGGAGATCGCGGATGTTTTGACGACGGGAATGGTAAAATGCAGATCCGGATGAATCAACTTCTTGAATTTCAAGCACGAACTGCAAACACCACAGGAGTCGTTCCCGGTCTTGTTGTGGCAGTTCAGGTACTGTGCAAAAGCCAGGGCCATGCCAAGCTTCCCATTCCCGGGAGGCCCAACCAGCAGCAAGGCATGGGGAACGCGTTGCTCCTTTGCCAACTGAATTAACAGTTCCTTTGTAGGACGCTGGCCAATGACATCTTTAAATTGCATAGTACTTTTATCAAAATTCTAAGGTTCACGCAAAGAACGCAAAGGAAGACGCAAAGAGCCGCAAGTTTAACTTTGCGCCCTTTTGTAGTTTGTCTTTGCGTACTTTGCGTGAACCTTTTTTGTAAATTATTTACGGGCTTAATTGATAAGCTTACTTTACGCAATTCTAACCCGCCCCTCAAAAGTAAAAAAAAATGATCATCGGGTATCCGGACCACAAAAACTCCTGATGAATTAGTAATAAATTAACACACAAAGGAGGCTTATCCAACAGATATCCACTATCTTTGAGCTTCTTAAAAAATTTAATAACAACGATATGCAGACGATTGAAACTTATGACTTTTCAGGCAAAAAAGCCTTAATCAGAGTTGACTTCAATGTTCCGCTCAACGAACAATTCGAAATTACAGACGATACCCGCATGACTGCTGCCCTTCCAACCATAAATACTATTTTGGGTAAAGGTGGGGCCGTGATCATCATGTCCCACCTGGGTCGCCCAAAAAAGGGTCCTGAGGACAAATTTTCCATGAGACATCTTGTACCTCATCTCAGTAAATTACTGGGTGGTATGACTGTTAAAATGGCCCCGGACTGTATCGGCGAAGCAACCCAGGCAATGGCCTCTGCCCTTAAAGCCGGTGAAGTATTGGTTTTGGAGAACCTGCGCTTTCATCCTGAAGAGGAGGGTGGCGACGAAGAGTTTGCCCGTCAGATCTCTCTCCTGGGCGACTGCTGGGTCAATGACGCTTTCGGAACAGCACACAGGGCTCATGCCTCAACTGCGGTTATTGCAAAATTCTTCCCCAGCGACAAAATGTTTGGTCTGCTGGTAGCCAGTGAAGTAGAGAGTCTGGATAAAGTGCTCAAAGCGCCAAAGCGTCCTTTCACAGCCATCATGGGAGGTTCCAAAGTTTCTTCCAAAATTACCATCATCGAAAACCTTCTGAATTCTGTCGATCACCTGATCATTGGTGGCGGAATGACCTACACTTTCGTGAAGGCCCAGGGCGGGAAAATTGGTGGTTCCATATGTGAGGATGATTATGTAGAACTTGCCAAGAGCCTGTTGCTGAAAGCCAAAGACAAAGGGGTGCAATTTCACTTCGCAGTTGATGTGGTCGAAGCGGATGCATTTGCCGAGACAGCCAACACAAAAGTGGTTGCCTCCTATGCCATCGACGACAATTGGTCGGGATTGGATATTGGTCCTGAGACCATCAAAAACTTCAGCAAAGTAATCAGCGAGTCCAATACAATTCTTTGGAATGGTCCGGTTGGCGTATTTGAAATGGACAAATTCGCTGTTGGTACAAGAGCCATCGGAGATGCCATCGTTAAGGCCACCGCCAAAGGGGCTTTCTCACTGGTAGGCGGAGGCGACTCTGTTGCGGCTGTAAACAAATTCGACATTGCCGACAAAGTTTCCTACATCTCAACTGCCGGCGGCGCCATGCTCGAATATCTCGAAGGCCGTGTGCTTCCGGGAATCGCAGCAGTACAGGAATAGATAATCAAAAAGCTAACAGCCAATCACCAATGGCTTTTGTTCACATAGATTTTCGGGTGCGGAGGATATCTGCACTCGATTTTTTTTAGATTTGTAGTCAGGTACTAACTACTCAACCAATAATCAGATGCCGGAAAATAGCGGAATCGAATGGCAAGTCATTCTCAATCCTCATGCAGGCGGAGGGAAAGGGGCTGAAGACCGAAAGAAGATAGAGCAATTGCTAAAAAAATCTGGAATTTCCTTCACCCTTCATCTCTCGGAATATCCGCGCCATGCCATCGAAGTCGCCAAGGATCTTGTCTCAGGCGGAACTACTCATCTGTTGGTAGCCGGAGGCGACGGCACACTCAATGAGGTGGTAAACGGCATCTTTCTGGCCGAGGAGGAATCCCATCACGAGGTAACGATTGGGATGATCCCGGTAGGAACCGGCAACGACTGGACCAGGACCTTCGGAGTTCCTGACCAATACCAAAAAGCCATCGATATCATTCTTGAGGGAAGGTCTGTCAAACAGGATGTTGGGGAGATTACATGCCATGTGGATGGGCAGACAAGCAAACGATATTTCGTCAACATTGCCGGATTTGGTTTCGACGCATTGGTGGCAAAAAACGCCAATGAGCTCAAATCCAAAGGGGTAAAAGGCATCAGGGTCTACATTCAAAGCCTGGGGTCGGGCTACTTCAATTTCAAAAGCAGGCAAACCAAATTCATCATCGATAGCGCCACCCTGGAAGTCAATCTTTTCACAGCCAGTATCGGATTGGGTAAATTCAATGGTGGAGGAATGATGCAGGTACCGGAAGCCAACCCGCTGCAAGGGCTTTTTCACATCACGATAATCCGTAAAATAGGGATCTGGGGAATCCTCACCAACTTCAAGGGACTTTATTCCGGAAAATTCATCTCGGACAGACGAGTCTCAACACACACTGGAAAAACCATCGAAATCAGTTCCTCCACTCCCCTACCGGGAGAATCAGACGGCGAGAACTTGGGAAGTGGCACCTTCAAAATTGAGATGATGCCTCATCGGCTTCAAGTGATTTATGGGTCGGATAGGTTTTTGGGGAATCTTTCTAATGTTAAAGACTTGTCATAAATCTACTTCTTAATTCTCTTTGTTGTTTTTTTCAAGTTTTCTAAGATTCTTTTCTCTTCACTTTTTAGTCGCCGTTTAACTATACTCGTATCCTCCGAAGGAGGGAGCGACTCTGGATGCACTCCTCTATCAATCAACATATTACGTACGGCCGAATTGTTCTCAACATGTTCATTTCCAATGGGATTTACCCCTTTTAAATCCTTTTCAATAACATTGTGACTAGTCAATTCAACCGCAAAATCCTTGGCTTTAATGGTAAGGGTTGGCAAGAAATCAGCCAAAGGTTTTCTCTCATCTACGCCTAGTTTTCGTTTCATCTCCAAAGTAGTTAGTCCCCCAAATAGAGCCTTGTCACCTTGTGAACGTATAATAGCAAAGCCCTTCTCATCCACACCTCGTTCGTAAATGATTGTTGAAAAATTCTTCTCCGCTTGAGATAGTTTATCACGAGCTACGATTCTTTCCACATCCAGAAGCCGATGTTCAATGATCTCTTGCTTTCTTGTTTGAACGGCAAAATAAGTTTGAGCAAAGGCAATTTCGACCTTAGCAGCGTCCCCATTTTGTGCAATTAAATAGCAGGCATATCGTGTTAACGCCACGTCATCTATCTGACGCTGAGCACCTTTAGCCATGTCGATCAATTTGTTGACGTCAACAAATTGATCGGTAATTTTCACTCCTGAATTCTTACAGGCATCCTTTGCCTTTTCGATTACTTTGAGAAAATTACGCCATTCTGAATAACCCAAAATCTCCTGCACTTCCCTTGCACTCCAACATTCAATTCCCTCGTATTCGTAGGCGGCATTTTCGAATTGTTCAAACAATTGCTGGATTTGTTCTTTCTTCATTTGGGATTTTTTAAGGCGTTAATACTTCGGATCTAAAATAAGTCGGCATTCGGATTATGACATTTCGTCCAATCAGATAAGCAGACCACAAAGAAACATCTCCTATAAGTTACCCAAAATTTCTGACTTTCAGAAATGATCTGGAAGTTTATTTTGGAGAGATGGTATTTTGTTGCCAGAGAATCAACATACCTCAACCTTCTTCAACCCCTTCAAATAATCTTCATCCACCCATGCCCCCAATCCAACTGAATCCGGGACTGTCACCACTCCCCTGTTATCGTATGTTATTCCGCCTGAAACCGGATCTTCCGTGAACATCAATGGCGTATCAAAGTCGAAGTAGACGATTTGGTCGCTGGCTAGCGCCAGGTGGGCGGCAGCAGTAAATCCCAGGCGGGATTCGAGGAAGCCTCCTACCTGGAGGTGCATGTCTGCTTGTTCGGCCAGCTGAATGATCTTCAGCGCATTGAAAATCCCCGATGATTTTCCGAGTTTGATGTTCAACTGATCGCAGGCCTGCAGATCAATCAGCCTTTTGGCATCGTGGTGGTCGGAACAGGATTCATCTGCCATGATCTGGATGGGACTCTGCTTCCTGACTTTGGGCAGTTCCATGTAATTCCACCGTGGAATAGGTTCTTCGCAATGCTGGATGTTGTAGGGTCCGAGGGCGCGTAAAGTAGCAATTGCTGTCTCTGTGTTCCAGCCCTGGTTCGCATCTATCCGCAAAGGAATCTCTTTGCCAACGGCCTCCCTGATCAGATGGATCCGTTCGAAGTCTTTTTCAAACGATTCGCCAAGCTTCACCTTGATGGCCTGAAATCCATGGTGTTTGATCCACAATGCATCATGAACCATCTTCTGTTTATCGCCCAGACTGACGGTATAATCGGTCGCCAATATTTTGTTGTTATTACCTCCAAGAAAAGCAAACAATGGAAGCCCTGCATATTGGGAAGCAAGATCGTACAAAGCCATATCAAAAGCGCTTTTAATGCTGGAATTGCCGTAAATGACCTGATCCATCATGGCCACACAAGTTTCAATATCGGTCGGATCTTTCCCGATCAGCACCCTGGCAAGATATTGCCCAACCACAACACAGGTATCCATGCTCTCACCACTGATCGACATAAATGGGCTACACTCCCCAAAGCCGCTCATCCCGGCATCGGTCCTCACAACGACCACCACATTGCTGGCACAATCGAATTTCCCCAAAGAGATGACGAAGGGCTCCTTGAGCTTGATGGGCATTTGGTAGAGTTCTATCTTTTTGATCTTCATGGCAATATCTTAACTAAAAATTACAAATTACAGATCAATGTCGTTTAGTTAACGCAATTCTTTGTGTTTCCTTTGTGCTATCCGTTGTGACCTTCTATGTTGAAAAACAAATTTTAGAGCTAAAATCTTTCAATTTTGCCCTTTTCTTTTTCGTAAACCCTTTTTTAGTTCAAAACAAGGATTTGTCAAGGCCGTAGCGAAG
>JALOCD010000181.1 GCA_023228025.1 Prolixibacteraceae bacterium
AATATTTTATAATATTATCTAACATAAACCTGAATTATTTTGCAAAAAAAGAGGGCATCCTTTTTAGACGCCCTCTTTTAGAACTGACTGAAATTTCAAGTACTAATTTTTTTCGATTGTTTATTAAAATTCTTGCACCTCGTTCTTCCAAACGGTCATTTATATTATTCATTAACAGCAATTAATATTTTTTTCAGCAGACCTAAAATAAATTCATTTGGGAAGATGCAGATTTCTAAAATTATTATCTTTGAATCTGTCATACAACATACCAAACTAAAATAGTCCCCGATGAATTTGAAATATCTGTTGCTTGTTCTATTTCTATCATGTATTCAATTTGTTAGCGCGCAGGAGGATACCATTCACATCGGTATTCACCAACTGGAAAGCCGGCAGTTCAGAAGCCGGGGCGACTCCATGTTACTGCAACAGAAACCTTTCCTGAGCCGACCATCCGCTTTGCTAACTTATAAGAAACTGGAACTTTCCCGGAAGGTATTTGGCTGGCATCCCTATTGGGCTTCCGCCTCCTCCTATCTCTCCTACGATTACAACATTCTAACCCATCTCTCATACTTCAGCTATGAAACGGATACTGTGACAGGTGGTTACAAGACCATCAATGGCTGGGACCAAACCCCAATCATTGATTACGCGCATCAGCGGGGCGTTAAAGTCTTGTTGACAGTGACCAACTTCGGAACCGCGGCCAACCATGCTCTCTTGAGAGATACGTTGAGGCAGATCAAGATGATCCAAACCATTACATCGTTGCTTAAGACTAGAAACGGGGATGGGGTCAATTTTGACCTCGAACTGGTAAGCCTGGCGCACCGTTCTGACCTGGTTGCATTCATGAGCAGGGCGGCGAAAACCATCAGGGCCGAGATTCCGGGCGCTGAGATTTCGATGGCTACCCCGGCGGTAGACTGGAATGGATCCTGGGACCTGCCAGCATTGGCAGCAATTTGTGATTATCTGATTGTTATGGGTTACGATTATTATTGGAGTGGTTCCACAACAGCCGGACCGGTTTCCCCCATGGCAGGAGAAAACTACAATGTCACTAAATCAGTTGATACTTACCTGGCAGCCGGAGTGCCGTCGCAAAAACTGATGCTGGGAATTCCCTGGTTCGGGTACAACTGGCCGGTGGTAAGCAGTGTCCGCAAAGCTACCGCAACAGGCAAGGCCACATCCCTTACCTCCGTTGCAGCAGATGCCCTTGCCCTGACCTACGGAAAAACATTCGATCAGACCACCAAGGTCACTTGGATTAGCTTCAAGGATGGTTCCAACCTTTACCGCCAGGTCTGGTATGATGATGGAACCAGCTATCCGATTAAATTTGATTTGGTGAATAACCGCAGCCTCGCCGGAATCGGTATCTGGGCCTTGAGTTATGAGAATGGAAAACAGGATCTCTGGCAAGGCATTCAATCGGCCTTTTCAGCAACAGCCATCAATGATCCAATAGTCATTCAAAAGAGTGGCAATGATTTGGTACTGTTTCCAAATCCTGTAAATGGGATGGCTACCATTCGATTTAAACTTGCAGAGAGACAAAATGTGGATTTAAGTGTGGTGGATTTGTCTGGCAAATTGGTTGTTTCAATCTTAAGAAAGGAGTTGCCTGCAGATAACTACACGATTTTATTTGATTGTTTCCACCTCAAAAATCAAGTTTATATATTGGTTTCCAAATCAACCAAAGGAAACCTGACGCGCAAGTTTGTCGTAAAAAACAATTAAAAACCGTACCTTTGCGGCAAAATTCAACAATTTATCATCGTTCGAAATGACAGATATAAAACGCACACTTTTGATGATTCTCGATGGTTGGGGAATCGGGGATAAAAGCAAGTCGGATGTGATCTACTCCACCCATCCTGCATTCATTGACAGCCTTTGGAACACCTATCCACATGCCCAGTTGCTTACTTCCGGCGAAGATGTCGGACTTCCTGATGGTCAGATGGGAAACTCTGAAGTCGGTCACCTGAACATCGGGGCCGGCCGGGTATTGTACCAGGATCTGGTGAAGATCAACAAGGCCATCCGCGAGAACAATCTGAAAGAGAATATGCAGGTAATCAAGGCTTTTACCCATGCCAAAACCCATAATAAACCTGTTCATCTGATTGGCTTGATTGGTCCTGGCGGAGTTCACGCGCTCAGTTTGCATATGGTTGCCCTGGCACAAATTGCCACCGACATGGGATTGGAGAAAATTTTTATTCATGGGTTGACCGATGGCCGTGACACAGACCCACGTTCTGCATACGGCTTCATCGAAGAAGATCTGAAACAACTTGCCGGAACCAAAGCGAAATTTGCTACTTTGATCGGACGATATTACGGCATGGACCGCGACAACAACTGGAACCGTATCAAATTGGCTTACGATATGCTTACCAAATCGGTCGGACAGAAAAGCAAAGACCTTCTTGCATCCATTCGTGCATCGTATGATGATGGGGTAACCGACGAGTTTATCAAGCCTATCGTGATGACGGACGAGAACGACCGGCCTTTGGCAACCATTCAGGAAGGCGATGTGGTGATCTGCTTCAACTACCGTACCGATCGCCTGCGCGAAATGACCATCGCCTTCACCCAGGAGAACCACCACGAACAGGAGATGCACACCATTCCGGTGGAGTGGTACACCATGACCAATTACAAATCGTCCTTCAAGAACATCCATGTGATTTTTGACAAGGACAACGTCTACAATACACTGGGCGAAATCGTTTCGAAAGCCGGTTTGAATCAGATCCGAATTGCGGAAACTGAAAAATATGCACACGTTACCTTCTTCTTCTCAGGAGGAAGGGAGAATGAGTTTACCGGTGAGCGTCGTATTCTGATCCCATCGCCCAAAGTTGCCACCTACGATTTGCAACCCGAAATGTCTGCACCACTGGTAAAAGATGCCATCGTTGCCGAATTGAACAAGAAGAGCGCCGACTTTGTCTGTCTGAATTTTGCCAATGGCGATATGGTTGGCCATACGGGTGTTTACAGTGCAATCGAGAAGGCCGTCAAAGCGGTGGATCAGTGCGTAAAAGAGGTGATAGAGGCAGCCCGTGCCAACGGATACGATGTTTTGGTGATTGCTGACCATGGTAATGCCGATTTCGCCATTAACGAAGATGGAAGCGCCAATACCGCCCACTCACTCAATCCGGTACCTTGTATCTGGGTGACAGACAACAAGAGTGCAAAAATCAACAATGGAATTCTGGCAGATGTTGCGCCAACCATACTGACCATCATGGGTCTGGAGGTTCCAAAAGAGATGACCGGGAAGGTGCTGATATGATTGAGATTGGGAAAACCATTGTCAGTCTCGATGTCATCGAATCGAAATTCTGCTGTGATCTGGACCATTGCAAGGGGGCTTGCTGCGTCGATGGCGACAGCGGCGCCCCTTTGACTACCGAGGAGGCTGAAACCATCGAGAAACTCTATCCTGCTTTCAAGAAGTATCTTTCACCCGAAAATGTAGCAGAAATAGCCAGACAAGGTTTTTCTGTGATCGATCAGGATGGAGATTTGGTAACCCCGATTGTTGGGAAGAATGAGTGCGTTTTCACTTTCGTGGATGAGAGAGGCATCACCCGATGTGCCATCGAAAGGGCCTATTTTGAAAAAAAATCAGAATTTCGAAAGCCGGTCTCTTGCCATTTATTCCCTGTCCGAATCACCGGATACAAAAGATTTGACGGTGTGAATTATGAGAAACTGAAGATTTGTAAAGCGGGCAGGACCAATGGTAAAACCAATAATCTACCCCTTTGGAAATTTCTGGAAGAACCACTTATCAGGAAATACGGCGAAGCGTGGTATCAGGAGTTAAAACTGGTTGCAGAGCAACTGCCAAATGAGAATGGATAAAATAGAGATAGCCGGTTAACGGCTATTCTCATTTTTTGGAACTCTTTCAATACATCTTTTTAATCGTCCGGTTATTTCTTCAATGGAACCTATTCCATTGATTGCCTCGTACTTACCGGCTCTTTGGTAATAATCGATCAATGGAGCCGTCTTTTCGTTGTAAACTTCAATTCTGTTTTCAATGACTGTTCGGTCAGAG
>JALOCD010000182.1 GCA_023228025.1 Prolixibacteraceae bacterium
TGATATTGTGAAAAAGACCAGGGAAATCATCAGACCCGGAAGAAGTGAACCCAGAAAGATGAAACCAAAACGACCTTACTCGATGAACTACAAACGATTATAAATAAACGTTAACTAAACGACATTGGATCATAATCTATCAAATTATGCATTACATGAGTGTTCTCCGAATAGCTGTTTTTATATGCCTTCTTCTGCAAATTGTACAGAATCCTTTGCAAGCCCAAAAATTTACCGTAGACAAATTGCAGGGTGCTTCCTGGATTGCTGCCAGGGAAAATCAGGTTATAGCAGATTCACTCATGTACGGAGACCTTCCTGCGCCGCTGTTCAGAAAGGATTTTACCTTAACCGGGAAACTCAAGAAGGCGACTTTAACCATAACGGCCGCAGGATATTATCTGGTCAGCATCAATGGAAAACCCATCGCTAACAATGTGCTGGATCCGGCCTGGACCAATTTCAGCAAGCGGATTTACTATTCGTCTTACGATGTGACTTCCCTGATTAAGAGCGGGGCCAATGCAATCGGCATTCAGCTCGGAAACGGTTTTTACAATTTGTTGCCATTGAGAATGTTCGGCAGGAACCTAAGAACCTTTCTGCCAACCGGTGAACCACAGTGGATTGCCAGACTTCAACTCACCTACGCGGATGAAACTACCCAGGCCATCGTCACCGACACAAGCTGGAAAACTGCCAATGGTCCGCTAATGAAGAACAATGTTTACCTCGGCGTGCATTATGATGCGCGAAAGGAGATCAAAGGATGGGACCTGCCGGGATTCGACGACAGGCTTTGGAACCATCCGGTAAAGATGAATGGTCCGGGAGGAGTATTGCAGCCTTCGTTTTTCCCAGCTGTTGCCGTAACAAATCGGTTTCATCCCATTGAAGTCCGTAAAGTTGGCAAAACCATCATCGTCGATATGGGGCTTAACCTTACCGGCCTCTACAAAATGAGACTCACCGGCCAAACCGGCGATACAATTCGCTTCAGATTTGGCGAGCGCCTGTACGAAAACGGAACGCTAAATCCCATGACCACGGTTGCCGGACAGGTAAAACAAAAGGGGAGGGGAGGCCCCGGTGCACCGGATATCGCCTGGCAAACAGATAGCTACATTTTTGGATCCGAAAAAACGGAGACCTGGCAACCCCAATTTTTGTTTCATACCTTCCGGTACATGGAAATCACAGAACTGAAATACATACCTCAGAAAGAGGATATTGAAGCCCAGTTTTTTCACTCGGATGTGGAGAACCAGAACCGGTTCACCTGCTCTTCCCCGATCCTGAACGATATTCAGAAGATATGCCGTCAGACTTTTCTAAATAACCTGATCACGGTCCAATCCGATTGTCCGGCAAGGGAGAAATTCGGTTACGGGGGCGACCTCAACGCGACGAGCGAAACCTTCATCTGCAATTTCGACATGCAATCCTTCTACCGCAAAACCATTTACGACTGGGTGGATGCCATGCAGGATTCCATTTTCATCGACACAGCACCCTATGTTGGGATCAAATATTGCGGCATTAGTTGGGAGTCGGCCTTTCTGACCACCCAGTTCAAGTTGTTGCAATATTATGGGGACACTGCCATCGTTCATGAGTTGTACCGCAAGGACCTTGATTGGATGGACAAGGTGAAAAGGTTGCACCCTAACGGAATTGTCGACAAAGGACTCAGCGACCACGAGTCGATGGTGAAAGTTCCGGTACAGCTGATTGGAACCACCCACTACCTCGACTGCGCCCGCATCATGCAACGATTTGCAAAGATCAGACACAATTGTGCCGGCATCAAAAAATTCAATGAACTTGAAATATCCCTTACCAGGAAGCTGCTCGATCAGTTTTGGTACCGGCCAGTACCGGATCCCATCAACCGTCAGACGCTCTTTTCAACACTTATCTACTACCGGATCATTCCACCAAAAGAGTTACCCGCAGCCACCGACTCCCTGCTCAAGGCCCTTCGCAGTGAACCTGCGGGCCATTTCACCACCGGCATCTTTGGCACCAAATACATCCTGGAGGCGCTCTCAATGGTGGGCCATGCCGATGAGGCCTACAGGATTGTGAACAGCACGGTCTATCCGGGCTGGGGATACATGATCAGCAGGGGGGCAACAACCCTTTGGGAAACCTGGAAAGAGAGCGACAACACCTATTCCAATTGCCATCCCATGTTCGGAACCGTATCGGAATGGTATTTCAGGTGGCTGGGAGGAATCAGGCCGCTGGATGAATCGCCTGGTTTCAAAAAATTCCTGATTGCCCCGGTTTTTCCGGAAGGGCTCAATCATGCCGAAGCGGTTTACCATGCCCCTGCCGGGGATATTAAAGTTGCGTGGAATCGGGATGATAAAGGTGGCATCATAATGAAGTTGACCATTCCGACCGGCGCCTCTGCCCGGTTTGAACCATCCGAAAAGGCTCATAAATCCTGGAAAGTGACAAATGTAAACAGTAAAATATCGTTCGAAACCCATCCCGAAAGTTCATCGATTGAGTTTCGTGAAGGAGTTTATTTGATCATAGAAGGATGAGTTGTCCGCAGGAAGTGCGGCTCCTTACAATACCTTATTCCAATTAAAAAAACCTTAGTGGAAAACCGATTTAGCCAACAAGGATGAAACCTTATTTCATTGACTTCAATCAATAAGGTAATAAGGTAATTTTTCAATCAACGATCCTTTGCTACTAAGGTTTAGGAGAAAAATAAGGTTTACAAATCCATTGATTTTCTATTGCACGCGCGCTCTCTTTAGTGTTGCGCTCAAACGGGGGGAGTACAGTTAGAGACGTCTGGCAGAGGTCTCACCACCAAATCCCGATAGCCTGTACAGCCGCCCGGCCGGGCGGCTCTTTTCGGCTACAGCGATTTTTGGTCGGAGAAAAATAAAAATGCGGCTACAAACCGAATCACCCAAATGCGAAGGGATCTCCTTCCCAACGACTTTGATAATTCGAAATATTTGGGTAATTTTATCATACTTATAACCAAGCTACAGACCTTCCTCAAAACTTGCAAAATAAGCGTATAGGTGAAGATTTGTTGCATATAAAAATATTAGAACCAACCATATGACGACTAAGATCTTAACGATAAATACAAGAATAAAATGTGTAAATCAAGAGAAGAAATTCCTCAGTGGACTTGGTACAATGGACAGTTCCTCTTTCAGTTTGACGAGCAATTAAAAACAAACCCTAATCAGTCAATTTCTGAATTCTTCTCCAACTTCCTGATAAGTCAGGGAATGCAAACCCGAAATTTTTATCATACAAAAAATCAAGGGACAGTTATTTTGTTAATGTATGGACTGCTTGTTATTCCAAAAGAAATTTGGGAAAAATCGAAAATAAATTTTCAATTTACGACACGAGATAAATTTGTAGTCAAGACACCACCAACTGACAGTAACCTTGACACATTGAATTTTCTACGACTTCTCCGAAACTCGTTATCACACGCTAAATTTTCCATAGACGTTACAAATGCGAAATTGACTTTTTGGAATAACTACAAGGGGACAAAGAATTTTGAAGTAGAAATTGGTTATGGCAACTTAGGAGAATTTCTTGCAGAGGTTGGGAAGTATTATGTAAATGAAGTGAAAAATGCAACACCATGACAAGAAAGAAATGGCTGGAGCTAATAACCCCCGCTGGCGCGGATTTGCAATCCGTGCCCGTCTACAAAAAATATCTGCTCGGCCCTGACCAGTAAAAGTTACAAAACAGTGGCCATTGGGATAATGGGAACTGAATTTTTGACTCATTTCATGAATATTTCTGTTGGGCAAATGTACTCTTTGGGGAAATTGTATGGGCACGGATTACAAATCCGCGCCAGCGGGGTGGGAATTGAGAAAGCTGAGTATCTGAGAAAGTTATATTTTGATCAAAAAAATTAAGTAAATGAAATACCCATCCCGACATGTTGGGACCAACCGAAAATGAATAGGTGGGTATTCCATCAGACCATTAGAAATAAAATTATTGGTATAAGCGCTTAAGCCGCCCATTTTTAATGATTGATTTACAGTTATTTATATATTATAGCAAACGATTTATAAGGGTCTATTAGCA
>JALOCD010000017.1 GCA_023228025.1 Prolixibacteraceae bacterium
TGTTTTCAACTCCCCTTTCCGGATCAACTTCTGGATGACCGGGAGTTACTGAACCCCATTGGCGAAAATTTTTGAGATCATCCATGGAAAACTGACCGCCCAAAGAAAGCACCGAATAGAGCATGGGCGACATGTGTCCCGGATCCAGGAAGAATCTGTCCCTGAAAGGCCAGATCATGTCGGCCGGATCATAGTTTAAGAATTCTGAATAGAGGATATTGATAAAGTCCGCTCCTCCCATGGCTCCACCGGGATGGCCTGAATTGGATTTTTCAACCATTGCAGCAGAAAGGATCCGAATGTTATCTGCCGCTTTGTTGACAATAGTGTTGTTCATCTTAAAAATTTAGAATGGGTATAATTAATTGGGAAGAATGATCCTAACCATCAAAATTCCATCAATTTTTTCAATTTTTTGCTTTATCTCCTGGTCAATAAAATTTTGGTCTGTTTCTATAATGTTATAAGCAACCTCATTTTTATTACGGTTCAACATGTTGGAGATATTGATCCCTTCCTGGGCAAGAATGGAAGTAATCTGACTGACCATGGTTGGAATATTTCTGTTGGCGATAATGATTCTTGCACAACAGGTACGATCCATGGTTGCCTTAGGGAAATTGACGGAGTTGACAATATTCCCATTTTCGAGAAAATCCATCAATTGATTTGCCCCCATGATGGCACAATTCACTTCAGATTCATTGGTGGATGCCCCTAAATGCGGAATTGGAATAACACCTGCCACATTTAACATGCTTGCATCCGGGAAATCTGTCACATAACAGGCAACTTTTTTACGTTCGATTGCTGCAAGGATATCTGCATTTACCACCAATTCTCCCCTGGCAAAATTCAATATTTTGACTCCGTCTTTCATAACAGAGATTTTTTCTGAGTTAATCAAACCACGTGTTGCGTCCATCAAAGGAACGTGCAACGTGATGAAATCGGCTTGTGAAATACATCCTTCAATGCTTTCAGACCGGACTATTCCCTGGTCGAGTTTCCACGCATTATCAACTGTGATAAATGGATCAAAACCTATTACCTTCATTCCAAGGGATTTTGCCACATTGGCAACCAAAACACCAATGTCACCCAAACCAATGATGCCTAATGTTTTCCCTTTTAGCTCAATTCCTCCAAAGGCTGCTTTCCCTTTTTCGACCAGTGCAGGAACCTTGTCGCCCTCGGCTTGCAGGGTTTGGGCCCATGCAATGCCACCGGTGATGTCCCTTGAAGACAATAGCATTCCGGCTATCACCAACTCTTTAACAGCGTTGGCATTGGCTCCCGGGGTATTAAAGACCACGATGCCCTTGTTTGTACAACGATCAATTGGAATGTTGTTCACCCCAGCGCCCGCTCTGGCAATTGCTTTCAGCGATGCGGGAAATTCCATATCATGCATCGAAAAACTTCGAAGGAGAATAGCATCAGGATTGGAAATTTCACTGGCTATTTCATACTTTGACAATGGAAAAACCTGAAGACCTTCGTGGTCAATCTTATTCAGCGTTTGAATTTTTAACATTTTATTTTTTTTTAGGTAACCTGATTAACTAAGACAAATATCATGATAATTGGGCCAAGTTAAAACACCAAACAGACAATTTTAACGTTAAATTCAAATAGGCTCTACTTATTTGAATGATATGAAAAATGAAAGAAGCCGTCCCTGAAATCGGGGACGGCTTCTTTCATTTTTTCAGCCTTGATTATTCAATAACCAAAGTTTCTGTCCTACGGTTAAGTGCATGTTCTGCTTCATTACATTTCACGCCATCTTTACATTTGTTGACAAGTTGTGTTTCTCCAAATGCCTGGGCATTAACTCTTGATGCACTGATTCCTTTAGCAGCAAGGTATTCCAGAACTGATTTCCCACGTTTTTCAGAAAGCTTCATGTTGTAACTTGCAGGACCCCTACTGTCTGTATGTGATTTCATCTCCAGATCCACAGAAGGATTCTCTTGCATATCCTTGGCCAAACGGTCCAATTCAGCTTTAGAAGTTGGGTTCAAATCCCATTTGTCAAATGCAAAGTATACTTTAAAAATTTCGCCAACACAAGCAGGGGTTACATGCTTTGGAGGTGCCGGAGGAACTGGTTTTGGTTCCGGTTTTGGTTCCGGTTTTGGTTGTGGCTTTGGAGCTTCAACAACCGGTGCAGGTTTCACTGGTTTTTTACCCAACATAAAGGATAATCCTGCATGGCTATACAAATAGTTTTCACGAACAGCACCGATCAGGAATTTTTGTCCCAATCCACCCTGATTGACTCCATCCAAACGATTGGTATTAACCCAACTCCATTGTGTTCCAAGATCCAATCTTACATTGTCAGACAAACGGAAAACCAGACCAGCACCAACAGGAATCGTCCAATATCTCCAGGGACCCTGAACAGTAGCATCTGTAAAATTTTTGTTGTTGACGTGTGTCAATCCAGTTCCAAGTTTTGTATACCAGTAAAATTTCCTGTCAACTTTATTCTTTGAAAGAAGGTTGCTCATGTTCCAAACTGTATTCAAATCAAATTCACTTATGCCTGTTTTGAAAGCATTGTAAATCGTTACAGGCGTACCTGTCAGAGTAGTAGCATTGTATGCGCCTTCCAAAGCAAATACATGGGTAAAATTCTTTTTTACAAGAACCCCGTACCCAAAGTTGTAATCTGAATTAAAATTGTTGAAATACTTCAGAAACTCGCTCTTCGAAACTACATAAGATCCAGTAAAATTAGATACTCCAGCATTTACTCCAATTTCCCACCTGTTATAGGGCAATTTCTCACCCTTCTCCTGAGCAAAAGTAAGGGAAAAGCTCGCGAAGAGAAATACAGCCAATAAGCTAAGTTTTTTCATAATTGATGATTTAAATTGATTGACAATATACTAATATAATATTTGTTTGTTTAGATTATGCAAATTAACAAAAGTTTGAAAAGAAATACAACTATTTTTTTATTTATTTTACAATATTTTAACAAATCGGGTCTTTAAATATTATCTTCGGTAAAATTGCTATAAATAGTTTTATATCTGATGAATAATAGATTAACTTTTATTATTTGTATTCATACGGTATCACTATCAAGAAGTTTCGCAAGCGTGATTCCTGTTAGGAAAAGAACATTTAGGCCAATATTTTCCTCCGAAATCAATAATTGAACAATTCAAGTTAAAAAATGTTCAGTAAAGCTGATTTTATTTTATCATAAAATTAAAAAAAGATGAATTCATTTTATATCCCTGACATTTCGGGAACCTCCATCCGACTTAACGCAGATGAATCGAGACACTGCATCAAAGTATTGAGATTAAAAAAGGGGGACATGGTTCAACTAATGAACGGGAGGGGTTCCTTGTATAAAGCAGTCATTCAGGATCCTGATTCAAAAAACTGTCTCCTGGGAATTGTCGAAGAAGAAAAGTCACAAAGCAACCGGGATTTTCATCTCACCATAGCCATTGCTCCAACAAAAAACAATGATAGATTTGAATGGTTTCTTGAAAAAACAACTGAAATTGGTATTGACCGTATCATTCCAACAATTTGTCAACATTCTGAACGCAAAGATATTAAACCAGATCGATTAGAGAAAATATTGATATCAGCCATGAAACAGTCAGGACAAACCTATCTTCCTGAACTTGCTTCACTAACCACATTCAATGAAGTGGTCGATGCAACTGATGACAGTGTAAAATTCATTGCCCATTGCGAATCCGGTGAAAAGAGATTGCTCAAAAATTCTGTTCCATCAGGCAAAAACATTCTTATTCTCATTGGTCCTGAAGGAGATTTTGATCCCGCGGAAATCAAACTGGCAATTGATAAGGGTTTTATCCCTGTCTCTTTAGGAAACGCCAGACTTCGAACGGAGACTGCAGGAATTGTGGCATGCCATACGGTCTGTTTGATCAACGAAAAATAAAAACCGCTGGAGAATGATTTTCCAGCGGTTTTGTAGGGTAAAATTCTTTCGGAAAAAAGATAACCAATTATGGTTTTTGTTCCAATTGGAGCGTTTTGGTTGTAGCATCGCACACTGTTGCCGGGCCCCAATATTGAATTGGACCGGGATAAACAAAGGAGGTGTGAATTGCCCACTCATCACGTTGGGCGGCAAATGCCTTAAACGGTTCACCGTCCATTTGAACCAACGCCTTTTGAATGACCGGTTTCATGACCCCATTTCTCCGCTCCATGTTCATCATCATGGTAATTGGAACACCGCCGGCCACCCATTCATTTGAAGATTTAGTCGTGTTTCTGACCGAAGCCATGTAACCTGATTTTCCGTCAGCAATGAGTATCGCGGCTGTTTGACCCAATGAATAGCAGTAATCCGCATCGAAATTAGAAGGAACCGCACAACGTCCTTCGTAACCAAAAAAGTGGTTCTGGGCCGAAAATTTCACCTTCGCTATTCCCTGCTTCTTCAGGATAGACAGTTGTTTTTCAACCATCTCAATCAAAAGTTTTTCCGTCTCGATCCTTGAAACCTGTACATTCCCATGAGGGTCGCGGTCGAGGGTAAGTTGCTTGGCAATACCTTTTGGCAGCACCTTAAATACCTTACCGGACGCTTCAGAAAGGTGTTTGATCACGAATTCACGCTTATCATCGTCTGTTGCAATGGCTATGAATGCTTTTGCAGTGGCCGAACCTTCCGCAAGCAATTCATTGAGCTCCTCAATTAAAATTTTCATTTCTGGTATGAACTCAATCAAACCCTCAGGAATTAGGGCAACTCCAAAATTTTCGTTGTTGACTGCCCTTTTGGTAATGGTTCTTACCAAATCATCCACGATTTGTTGCAAAGTTTGCTCTTTATGGGCAACTTCCTCAGAAATAAGGCAGATATTTGGCTGGGTCTGAAGGGCGCATTCCAATCCAATATGCGATGCTGAACGTCCCATCAATTTAATGAAATGCCAATATTTTTTAGCTGAGGTAGCATCGCGCATGATATTCCCGATCAATTCGGAATAGACTTTGCAAGCTGTATCGAAACCAAAAGAGGTTTCAATCATATTGTTTTTTAAATCGCCATCGATTGTTTTAGGGCAACCAATTACCTGTATTCCACTCTTCTTTTCCAAATAGTATTCTGCCAATACACAGGCATTGGTATTGGAATCATCGCCACCAATAATAACGATGGCCGAAATGGAAAGCTTCTTGCAAATTTCAAGTCCTTTATCGTATTGCTCATTTTCCTCCAATTTTGTGCGACCGGATCCAATAATGTCAAATCCTCCGGTATTTCTGAACTCTTCGACTATTTCAGCAGTAAGCTCAATGTAGTTGTGAAGTACCAATCCGCTGGGGCCTCCCAAAAAGCCATACAAACGGTTGGCCGGATTCAATTTCTTCAAAGCATCGAAAATTCCGGATATCACATTGTGACCTCCAGGTGCCTGACCACCTGACAGGATCACACCTACATTCAAAATTTTTGTGGTGATTGCTTCCTCGCTTTTCTCCAGGGTGAGGATAGGCATCCCATAGGTATTTGGGAATAGCTTCTTTATTTCATCCTGGTCGGCCACAGATTCGGTACGCTCTCCTGCTACGATTTTGACATTTCCCTGCAAAGCTTTTGGCATCTTTGGCGCATACTTTGCCCTTTCTATTTGTAAGGCACTCTTGATCATATTCAATAAAAAAATCTATTTGTACTTTTATCACAAAATAACAGTACAAAATCCGAATTTTTCCTCAATCAGGCCTTCATTGTGGCAAGATTTGACAATCTTTTAATATTCACTTAAAATTTTGCGAACCTATTCAATGATGGCGCTTCAATTTTGGCACATTTTACACTTTAACCCCCAAAAAATCATCTCTTATCCTCCTTATTTTCATTCTTTTTGACATTGAACCTACCTGCCGACTTCAGCGCTTGTTGCAGCACATACTCGATCTGGCCGTTGACGCTGCGGAATTCGTCCGCAGCCCAACGCTCCAATGCATCGTAAACTTCTGGTTGCACCCGCAAAACAAATGACTTCTTTTTACCCATGCTTCAGTTATGGCTATTAACAGGAAAGTATTTGTATTTTTACCGGTTCGAAAATCGAATTCACAAACAGCAGAACATGTCTGAAGATCTTAAAAATCAATATATTGAGATAAAGGGAGCCAAAGTACACAACCTGAAAAATATCGATATAAAGATTCCCAGAAATAAATTGGTGGTGATCACAGGACTTTCCGGGTCCGGAAAATCATCCCTCGCTTTTGATACTTTGTATGCCGAAGGGCAACGCAGGTATGTCGAATCGCTCTCCTCCTATGCCCGTCAGTTTCTTGGAAGAATGGACAAACCGGAGGTGGATTATATCAAAGGCATTCCACCCGCCATCGCCATCGAGCAGAAGGTAAATACGCGCAATCCCAGATCCACGGTAGGGACCTCAACAGAGATTTATGATTACATCAAATTGCTTTATGCCAGGATCGGAAGGACTTTTTCACCTGTCTCCGGAAAGCAGGTTGTCAGGCACGAAGTGGTGGATGTGGTAAATTACTTGGTCTCCTTCCCCATCGGCACCAAAATCACGATCGTCTCTCCGCTTAAACTCAACAAAGGAAGAAGTTTGGCGAAAGAAGCAGAATTACTTTTGCAACAAGGCTTTACCAGACTTGAACTGGATGGGGAGGTAGTAAAAATAAGTGATTTGGATCAGTACAAAAAGAAACCCGCGGAAATAAATATCCTTATTGACAGAATGCCGGTTTCGGAGGATGAGGATTTTCCATCACGAATCGCGGATTCTGTACAAACAGCATTTTTTGAAGGGAAGGGTGAATGCATAACCAGGGTTGAACAAGAGAATTTTTCAGAAACCAAAAAATTCTCCAACTGCTTCGAATTGGATGGAATCATCTTCGAAGAGCCATCCCTTCACCTGTTTAGCTTTAACAATCCAATTGGCGCCTGTCCCGTTTGCGAAGGATATGGCAAGACCATCGGCATTGACGAAGACCTTGTTGTTCCTAACAAATCCTTATCCATATTCAGTGATGCACTGGTATGTTGGAAAGGGGAAAAAATGGGGGAATGGAAGGATCAGCTTGTCAAACAGGCGGCCAAATTCGATTTTCCGATTCATAAACCCTATTATGAACTTTTGCCTGAACAAAAGAGATTATTGTGGACCGGAAACAACTATTTTGAAGGTCTAAATGCTTTTTTCAGGCAGTTGGAGGAACAAACTTACAAAATCCAATACAGGGTCATGCTTTCAAGGTACAGGGGAAAAACGACCTGCCCTGAATGTGAAGGCACCAGGTTAAAGAAGGAGGCTGCCTATGTAAAAGTCGGAGACAAATCGGTAACGGAACTTGTAAACCTTCCAATAACTGATCTGCAAAACTTCTTTTTGAAACTCTCGCTATCGGTGACAGATCAGGTTGTTGCAGAGAGACTATTGATCGAAATCAACAACAGAATTGAGTTTCTATGCGATGTCGGTCTGGGTTACCTTACCTTGAACCGGCTCTCATCTACCTTATCGGGAGGAGAGTCCCAAAGGATCAACCTGGCTACATCGCTTGGTAGTAGCCTGGTGGGATCCATGTACATCCTGGATGAGCCATCGATCGGACTTCACGCGCGTGACACCGGACGACTGATCAAAGTCCTGCGGAAATTGCAGCAGCTCGGGAATAGCGTAATTGTGGTAGAGCATGACGAGGAGATCATCCGGGCCGCCGATTACCTGATTGACATTGGGCCAATGGCCGGTCAGCATGGCGGAGAGGTTGTTTTCGAGGGGACATTGGAAGAGTTGCTGCTTAACCCTGTTGGCTGTACCGGCAGGTACCTTACCGGAGAAGAGAAGATTCCGGTGCCAGTTTATCGTCGAAAATGGAACAATTATCTTGAAATAACCGGTGCAAGAGAGAACAACCTGAAAGGATTTGATGTAAAATTTCCACTTAACACACTGACTGTCATCACAGGAGTAAGCGGATCGGGTAAATCGTCCCTGATCAGGCGAATATTATACCCGGTACTGTCAAAATATTATGGCGGATATGGTGAAAAAACGGGTGATCATACCGGACTAGGTGGTGATCTGGAGAGAATAATAGCCATAGAGTTTGTAGACCAGAATCCCATTGGGAAATCATCCAGGTCAAATCCCGTCACCTACCTGAAGATCTATGATGAGATCAGAAAATTGTATGCCGAACAACCGGCGGCAAAGGTCAATGGATTTACACCCTCGCATTTCTCGTTCAACATTGACGGCGGTCGATGTGAAACCTGCCAGGGAGAGGGTGAGATAAAGGTGGAAATGCAGTTTATGGCAGATATTCTTTTGACGTGTGAAGGCTGCGGAGGCAAAAGATTCAAATCTGATGTTCTGGATGTTTACTATCGCTCCAAGAATATCTATGAACTACTTGAGCTCACAGTCGACGAAGCCATCGATTTTTTCAATGAAAAGCCGACCGGGAAAAAGATTGCCAAGAAATTACAGCCATTGCAGGATGTTGGATTAGGGTATGTACACCTTGGCCAATCTTCCAGTACACTTTCAGGTGGTGAGAGCCAACGGGTGAAATTGGCATCCTTTCTTGCCAAAGAAAAGGAGGGCGCAACACTATTTATCTTTGATGAACCAACGACAGGATTGCATTTTCATGACATCCACAAATTGCTTGACTCAATGAACGCACTGATTTCCAGGGGCCATTCAGTACTTGTCATTGAACACAATCCGGAAGTAATCAAAGTTGCCGATTGGGTAATCGATCTTGGTCCTGAAGGTGGGGACCATGGTGGGTATAAACTCTTTGAAGGAACCCCTGAAGATCTGGTAAAATGCAATTCTTCTTTTACCGGAGCTGCTTTGAGTGAACACCATCTAATTTAATTGCACATAAAAAACTCAACGACAGGCTTATTTAAATAATTTTATCTTTGTCGTACACAAAAAGGGAAATAGAACTGATGGATCATCCGGACAAACTAAATCGTTTAAAATCTGCCATAAAAACGAGTAACCAGGAATTAATTGATCATGCATTGGAGGAGATAAAAACCAAAGGCGACGAATCCTATGTTGCCCCGCTGATCGCATTTCTGCACCAAACAACTAACAAAGGGATCAAGGAGATTATCTACCAAATATTCATTGATTTAAAACATGAAAATTCAGTAGACCAACTGATCAATGAACTTAAAAATGAAAAGGACCTGGATATTCTGGAACGGTTGGTAGCTTCCTGTTGGCAAAATGGACTGAATTACAGCAAGCACCTTGCCTACTTCGTTCAACTCATCATCGACCAGGAGTTTCAGATTGCTTTCGAAGCTTTTACGGTGATCGAAAATATGTATGGTAAAATAGAGGGGGACACTGAGTCCATGCTTTTGAGCAAGATCGAAAAAAGCCTGCCTTTGGTTGAAGAGCGAAAACAGTACCTGTTAAAAGGATTGCTTGAAATTATTCCACATATTCCGCTGGATCAGGATCCAGTCGACTTTTAATCAGAATTTTAAGTATGTCAATGCAATCAAGATCAATAATGAATGGACCAATTATCCATGCGATAAGAAAGGCAAAACTGTCTGTTCCATTTTGGTTGTTGGTTGGAATTGGCTTGTTTTCATCTACTGATTTAAAAGCCCAGGATCCGCAGTTTTCTCAATTCTATTCCAATCCGCTTTACCTGAACCCGGCTTTCGCTGGAACCAGCAGCCATCCCCGGATTGTTACAAATTACCGGAACCAATGGCCCAGTTCCGGTAACACCTTTGTCACCTACAATGCGTCGTTTGACCAGTATCTACCGGGGATGAAGGGGGCTATTGGCTTTCAGGCGCTTTACGACAGGGAGGTCAATGGGAACATCAATACCGTTCAGAGTTCATTCGTCTATTGTTATCACGTAAAAGTAAACGACCGGTTTTTTTTCACTTCTGCACTCCAGGCTGGATTCATTTTTAAGCAATTCAATACCAATGACTTGATTTTTCCAGGGATGATTAATCAGGAAAATGGTACGATCAATGGAAATTATGCCATTCCGGTAGAAAGTGGTCAAAAAATCTTTCCCGATTTCACTTTTGGAATGGTTGGTCAAAGGAATGATTACTATTTTGGCTTTGCACTCAGTCACCTGACCAATCCGAACCAATCCATCATAGAGGGCGACAGAATGGGAAATTTGCCAATGAAATTCACATTGCATGCCGGGGCAAAAAGCCGCGACTTCGTAAGAGCGCTTTTTTCGAAGGGATTCTCGCTATCACCAAATGCCATTTACCAACAGCAGGGGGTTTTCAAACAGTTGAACCTGGGAATGTATATGGTTATTACCAACTCTTTAACTTTTGGTGCCTGGTACAGAAACAACCTTTCAGTCCGTCCTGATGCTGTTATCGGAATGATTGGTTATTCGACCCCCTTCTTTCAATTGGGTTACAGTTTCGATTATGTGCTTTCAGAACTCTCCACCTTCAGTATGGGCTCACATGAAATCTCCCTTATATTTTATCTGCAAAGAAACTTACGAAAGAGGGCATTTTACGATACTATGCGAATACCGACCCTCTGATTTCACGCTACCTTACTCAATCAACATGACTGTTCCGGATTGGCGGTGCGCCATACCAAGAAAGTCGACGAACTCCAATATCCATATATAATTGCCTACCGGAGCCATTGACCCGTTGGATAACCTTCCATCCCACCCCTTTATTTCATTTTTACACTCAAAAACCACATCGTTCCATCGGCTCAAAATCTTCAAATGGTAACCATCCTTTTGGACGCCAACAATATAGAGGAGAAACTGACGGTCATCCGGATTTTTCGCCGTTGGAGAAAAGGCATTCGGTGTAAAAATTTTTTGAATTGCGACAACCAGCTCTTTGGCAGTAGTGTCCTGACAACTGAATTCATTGAATACTGTTTGTTGGATTCTTTTTATCCCCACGCTGATAAAATCGTGTGATGGATTTTGCAGAAATGAGCGTGTCCCGTCACCAAAATCCCAAGCATATTGGTTGGCTTCTCTACTTTGATCGGTAAATGAGACCCGCGGCTGATCGTTATAAACCATGCTTGTATTCATCGAAAATCCCGCTTTAGGATTTGGATATACTGAAATATATTGCTTCTTGTCTATCAATCCATCACAGCCAGTAACTTTAGAGTGAGCAATTACCAGGATATCAAATGATTGGTCAGGATTGAGGTAGGTATGGAAGATTTCGTCGCCAGATTGGGTTTTGCCATCCCCGAAATTCCACTGATAGTCCAACAGATCAATCTCATCATCCGGTTTTGCACTGAATTTTACCTGAAGCGGTGCACAGCCCGATTTGACATCAGAAGTGAAAGTGAACAGCGGTTTTCTCTTGATATTTATGACCTTGTTTTCACTTTTGCAGCCAAATTGCGAAATGACCTGCAGCCCTACCGTGGATGCAGGATGGTTGATTAGTTCAAAAACCAGGGGCCCGGGCGTGGTGCCAGGTGACTGAATGATTTCTTCGGAATCCAGTTTACCCAAGTCCCAGTAAAATTTATCCTTATCGGTAGACGAACCATTGTAGCTTAGCGTATTGTGACCAGGTTCAAGACAGGTCTCAGGATCCAATGAGAACCCGACAGTGGGAATCGGGGCAACATAGACCATTTCCTTTACCAGTGACTGATCGACACAACCGTTGCTACTTTCGACCGCCAATGAGACATCATAATGACCATCGGCCACATACGCATGGCTGGCATTGATTCCGGTTGATTTGTTGCCATCTCCCCAATCCCATTTGTATTGAACACCCAGGCCATTGTCGAAAGCATGGAACTCAAATAAGCCGTTCACACATTGAATGGGGTTTTGAACGGAAAAATCGGCTTTAGGTTTTGGAAATACACTAATCCATTGAGGCTTCAATAAAGTATCCCTGCATCCGGTTATTTTAGATTCGGCATATACGCTCACATCGTACGACTGCTTTGGATTTGGGAAGGTATAGGAAAACGGTGAACCACTACCAACATCATTGTTGCCCATGTTCCACTTGTAATCCAACTGATCCCCGCTTCTGTTCATGATTGCGCTTAGGTTTAGCGACAAGGGGGCACACCCTGCACTATCTGAAACGATGACTGAAAAGTCAGGTTTTCGTTGCAACCGAAGCTGCCTTTTCTCGCTGGAACAACCCTCTTTCGAAACAACCTGCAGTCCGATGGTCACTTTGGGTTGGTATTTCAGGTCAAAAATCAATGGCCCTTTTGTCAAACCAGGATTTTTAATGATTTCGCCAGGCAGGAAACCGGATAAATCCCAGTTGTATTTTGCAAAATCATCTCCGGAACCTACATATTGGATGGATTGGGAACCTACTTTTAAACACTGGTTGTCTTTCAGATCAAAATCAACAGTTGGTAATGGTTGAAACCTGAGGGAGAAAGTTGTATCAGCAGCACAACCATAATTACCGGTCGCGGTGAAGTTATATGAATATGCGCCAAACTGTGGAACCGTTGTAGAAAGAGCGGTAATTGATACAGCAGGATTGGTGCTGTGGAGTGAATACTGCACGGCATCCGTTGAAATATTCAAAGTGGTCGATTTGATACCGCAAAATACAGAATCCAACTTGCTGAAATTAAGCTTTGGAATTTTACCAACATTAATGTGAACCGTGTCTCTGGCAGTACAACCATATTTGTTGGTTACCAGGACACTGTAATTACCGGATGCATTGGCTGAAATCTTTTGGGTTGTCGCATTGGTCGACCATAGGGAGGAGGTAAAACCGGCGCCGGCGTCAAGGAGTTTGGAAGGTTCCCGACAGATGGTTGTATCTACGCCAAGGTTTACAACGGGATTGCTTTCAAAGACATAGACCTGATTGTTCAGGGTGCATCCATCAGGAGTGGTAGCGGTTACCGAATAATATCCATTGTGGTTTACGGTGATTTTCTGGGTGGTCTCCCCGGTACTCCACTGATAAGTAGAAAAATAAGGGCCTGCATCCAGTGTTTTGGTTTCACCATGGCACAACAAAATAGTATCCCTGGCAAAGTGGATGTCCCCACCGAGATCAAGCCGGGTACTCAGGTTAAACCCTACACCATATCCGTACGATTCAACTCCTCCAAACCCATATACATATGCAATGAAACCCTTGCCCGCCTCGGTACTGGCCAGGTTATGGCTTCCAACCCCAATCTGAACCTGCGCAAAAGCGTATCCGGTATTGGGAAGGGAGTTGAAGGAGATGGGATTAGTGTCCAGTTGGATTTGATTCACCGCATCATCCCTGGTAACCACATTGACAAAAAATTTGTTGGTGATTTCGGGCGTGTCGTAGGCCACAAAGGTAACTTGTTCCCTTGTTTCATCTACCGGGCTGATTATCAGCATAGATGGATCACCATCCCAGACACCATCCGACGGCAGGGAAGGCGGCCGGTCCACATCGTTCGAGTTGCTGTACTGGGCCAACAAAACCGGATGATCGCATTCGATCAAAGAGGCCTCATTGTCGTTGAGCATGAATTCATAAAATTGGCCCCTGTCCCGTACCACAGGAGATTTTGCACCAATTCTGATGGTCGTCTGGTCGACGGAGGCGAGAATCCTGTAGGTGTCTTTGCCTCTTGATTTCAAAGGAACCGCTACAAATTTTCTGCCCCATGTGCGAAGCGGAGGTATTTGTTCGTAAAGATGGTCCCAGGCAGAGCTGGAAGTTACCGGAACCGTTGTGGCCCATGAGCCGGAATATACTGCAACCGGCTTATCACTTTTGATGTTACTGCCGGTCAAATCGCCCTGCCCATTCAGACCAGCAGCATTCATCGATTGTACCTGATACAGTTCACCCTTGTTCAGGGTAATCGTAAAGGGAACATTGGCCGGTTTAAGCTGATCTGTGATCTTACTGGGCGTGATGGTAACCTGGGTCTGATCTTCCGAGGCAACCACCACAAATTCACTGTTTTTGCCGTTGGTGATGGTGATAAAACCACCACAGATAAGCGAGAATCCCGATACGGCATAATTGTGGGGTTCATAACACATGGCATAATATTCGTTGCCGAGCGCCTCGACCGGGAAAATGACTGCGGCATCTGCCGAATTATAACCCCAATTCATCGCGTAGAGGTTCAATGGTTGATCAGAAACCAGGTGAAGGGCCTTCCCTTCGATATTTTCGGATCCTGATGGTTCCGCCAATGTTCTGTCAATTCGGTATTTTTTTGGAATATTCGGCTGCAAAACGTCGGAGACAATTTGGGTCCCCGGCCTTCCTACAGTTATGGTAAACTGACAATTAAACCTTGAGGTCACTGTCACTTCCAGATAATTTACCGGTACTGGTGTAGGACAACCAAAGCCGGGACGGTTTTCCATAAAGCCAAACCAAAATTCTTTCCCTTCTGTGGATTTGACACAAATATCCGCTGGGCCCAATGCAGAAAGCCTTGCGAGGTTAGAAAATACAAATATCAGAATAAGTCCATATTTGATCATCTCACAAAGATCGGATTTAAAAGGGCAAAATAGAAAAAGATGGATTAAAAAATCAAAGTAACCGTGCCTTTCTGGTAATGGAATTTACCCAGAAAATCTTCATAGTTGAGTAACCAAACATAATTCCCGGCAGGAGCGAAAGAGCCATTCGATAACCTGCCGTCCCATCCTTTCAACTCATTCTTTGTCTCAAATACAATGTCGTTCCACCTGCTTACAATTTTAAGATGGTATCCCTTCTGAAGTACGCCATTGCAATAAGGAAAAAACTCCCTGTCGATTGGGTTCGGCGCACCAGGTGAAAACGAATTTGGCACAAATATTTTAAGCAAGGCAATAACAATCTGCTGAGAGGTCGTATCTGAACAGCCAAATTCATTGATGGATTCAAGCATAACCTGCCTTGGTCCTACCACCCCGAATCTGTGGGTAGGATCTGGCACGTGAGAGAATAGTCCGTCACCAAAGGACCAAAGGTAATGGTCGGCGCCCGCAGATTGGTTGGTAAAAGTGGCGACAGGATTTTCATTGCTCAAGATCTTCTGATTGATGGTAAAGGCAGCTTTTGGCTCAGGAAACACTTTCACAAAAGCCGGTTTTGACAAGGTATCCTTACAACCTGTTGTCTTGGAATCTGCAAAAAGCGTGATGTCATAAACAGAATCAGGCAGAGGATAAGTATGGGAAACTACAGAACCATCCGCCCGATTTCCATCCCCCAGGTTCCATTTGTAATCAACCTGGTCGACTTTATCTGCTGTTAATGCATTGAAGTCAACCACAAAAGGAATACATCCCGAACTATCTTTGACCTGTAGGGCAAACTTTGGAATCCGTTGCAATACCAGCCCCTTCTTTTCGCTGATACAACCATATTTTGAGGTAACCTGCAATTTTATTTCAGCTTTCGGCTTTTCCAGCAATTCAAAAACCAATGGTCCCTTTGTGTCTCCGGGATTTTTAATCAGTTCATTGGGCATAAATGCCGACAAGTCCCAGTTGTAGTGGTCCTTGTCATCGGCAGACCCTGTATATAGCAATGATTGCGGACCCGTTTTAAGGCATGTGTTTTCCATGATGGAATATTCCACGTTGGGAACCGGCGCCGCATAGAGGAGATTCACCTTCTTGACCGTGTTGATACATTTTTTGTCGGTGGTGGCAGTCAGTTGAACCGTATAGTATCCATCCTTAGCATATGAATGCGAGGCCCCTTTCCCCAGATGCTCCTGGATGCCATCCCCCCAATCCCAAAGATAATCCACCACATTCTCCGTATTGGTTGCCCCAAAATTAAATTGTAGCGGTTGGCACAAGAGCGAATCCTGCACAGAAAAATCCAAATCCGGGATTACACTGATCTCCTTGATAACCTGACTATTATGACAACCTAACTCCATGACATGCAGGAAAAGATCGCGTTTGGAACGGTCCATTCCTAATTTTACATGCATTTGCGTACGGCCAATCTCATTCGCCAACGTATCTTTCGCAAAGACCCAGGTAAAACGGGTTATGCTCGGTTCCGCATCCCCGAGATATTTCGCATCCAGGCTATACCCGTAGCATGTTGTGTCGTCCACAGAGATTGTTACGGTTGGTATTTTATGAAATCCCATTGTAAAATTGGTATCTGACCTGCAGGTAAACTGATCGATGGACCTAAAATGAAAAGGGAAAGTCCCATATTTGGATACATTCGCCGAAAGACCGTTGATGGTGACAGAAGGGTCTTGGCTTGACAACACATATTCACCTTTATCGACTGAAATATTAAGGTCGGTGGATTTGACACCGCACATCAGGGTATCCAATCTGCTAAGGTCCAATTTGGGATTATTTACGAAATTAACTGATATGTTATCCAGATTGTAACAACCATATTTGTTCCGAACCCGAACCCCATAATTCCCAGGGGCTTTAACCAGATACGTTCTAAGTGTATCATCCGTTGTCCAGAGGTAGGCCGTTAATCCTCCTCCGGCATCCAACAGTAGTGATCTTGGATTGCATATGGTGGTATCGTTTCCCAAATTCAACGTTGGTATTTCATGAAACCCCGCTTTGAAAATTGTATCGGCTATACATCCGTATGGATCAGTTGCGATGAAGGTAAATGGATAAGTGCCAAACTGAGGGACAGTTGCGGTTAAGCCATTGAAAGTTATCAGTGGATTATCCGCCTTTAGCTGGTACTTACCTTTGTCCGCAGTAAGGTTAAAGGTAGAGACCTTGCTTCCGCACATCAGGGTATCGAGACCATTCAGATTGATTTTCGGTTTGTTGGCAAAAAACACATAAATTGAATCACTAACGGGACAATCGTATTTGTTTTTGGCAAGTACACGGTACATTCCCTGTGTTTGAGCTGTAATAGACCTGACGGAATCCTTGGTATTCCAATTGTAGGAGAGGAAACCCGGTCCGGCATCCAGCTTAATTGTCTTTGGAATGCAAACGGTAGTATCGTTCCCAAGGTTGATGACCGGGTTGCTCACATAGGTATAGATGCTGTCCTTTAACGTACAGCCATCAGCAGTAGTAGCCGTTACTCTGGTATATCCAGCCTCGGTTACAAATATCGTCTGGGTTGTATCTTTGGTGCTCCATAAAAATTTAGAAAAATGCGACCCTGCATCCAGAATTTTCGCCTGCCCTTTACAAAGCAAAATGGTATCCTTCACAAAATGGAGATCTCCACCCAGGTCCAGTTTGATGCTTAGGTTAAAGCCAACGCCATACCCATACGATTCAACTCCGCCGTAGCCATAAACATACGCTATAAATCCTTTGCCCGGTTCTGTACTGTTTAAATTATGGTTCCCCTTGGTGATTGCAATCTGTGCGTATGCATATACCGAGTTGGGCAATACCTGAAAAGTTACCGGTTGTCCATCCAAGGTTATGAAACTGCTGTATTCAATTTTTGTGACTACATTGACAAAATATTTGCTTTTGATGTTAGGAGAGTCATAGGCAACGAAAGTAACGGCCTCCCTGGTTTCATCCACCGGACTGATTATCAACATAAGCGGGTCTCCGTCCCAGTTAGACTGACTTCCCCCTGCAGGCCTGTCAACACTGTTCGAAACCATATATTGGGCCAGCAGGATGGGATGGTCGCTTTCAATATATGAGGGTTGATCCTTCGTCAGCTTGAATTCATAAAACTGCCCTTTGCTCAACACAATTGTATTGTTGTTACCTATCCGGATACTTGTTTTGTCTTCAGATGCAATGATCCTGAATCGGTCTTCGCTCCTTCCTTTTAGTGGTACTGTGACAAACTTGCGGCCCCACGACCGTACCGGAGGGATTTGTTCATACAGGTGGTCCCAGGCATCAACATTGGAATCTGCCGGAATTGTTGTAGACCATGAACCGGAATAAAAAGCAATGGGCTTATCACTTTTAATGTAGCTCCCTGTCAAATCCCCTTGCCCGGCCAAATTAGCATGGTTCATCGACTGAACCTGATAGAGTTGTCCCTTGTTTAATGTGATGGTAAAAGGTACGTTGGCAGCACGAAGCTGATCTGTAATCTTTGTGGGTGTAATTGAGATCTTGGTATTATCCTCGGTAGCGACCACCAGGAACTCGCTGTTTTTCCCACTACCCGGCGCACCTGATGAACTTTCATTGATGTGTGGATCGTAACACATGGCATAATATTCGTTCCCGATGGCATCTATCGGGAATATAACGGCAGCATCTGCCGAATTAGGGCTCCAGTTCATTGCAAAAACATTCATCGGCATATCGGATACGATGTGAATCGCCTTTTCTTCAACAACTTCGGAACCGATGGGTTCAACCTGTTGCCAGACCGGTTTAAACCGATATGGAGTATTTGGCTGTATCTGAACTGTGTATGACGGGACAATAGAATTACCCAGGTAAACTTTGAAATTACAGGTAAAAGTGGAAGTACAGGTTATTTCCAGATAATGACCAGTCTGTTGATGCCGGCTCTCCATAAACCCCATCCAAAACTCTTTTCCTTCCGTCGATTTCATACAGCTACTTGAAGTACTTTGCGCACATAGTACCCCAGTTAGAAACAATAGAAAACAAAGTGTCAGACGGATTTTGATCATGAAGAAAATGCCTTAAATCGTTGACAATTGAAAATGGACAATTGACAATGATATATCATACAGAATTTGTGAATTTTACAAAAAAAATGTAACGAAAATAAATAATTCCCTACAGTTAAAAACAACGTCAAAAGATAGAAAAAAAACAGATTAAAAAACAAGGGTCAGCGATCCGCTTTGTTTGTGCGGTCGACCCAGAAAATCGAAACACTCAAGTATCCAAAGATAATTACCCATCGGGGCATAAACCCCACTCGCCATTTTCCCGTCCCATCCCTTTATTTCATCTCTGCATTCGAAAACTATGTCGTTCCATCGGCTGAATATGGTCAGATGGTATCCTTCCTTCTTAATCCCTTCGGAGGTTAGCAGGAAGACCCTGTCGATTTTGTTGGCCGCACTGGGAGAGAAGGCGTTGGGAGGAAAAATCTTGTTGAATGCAACCAGCACAATCCTGGAGGTAGTATCCGGACAATCGAATTGATTGTACACTGTCTGCAAGATTTTTCTCTTACCAACTACTTCATAATTATGTACGGGATCTTTCTCGCGCGAATGGGTCCCGTCACCAAAATCCCAATAATAGTTGATCGCATCGACACTTTGATCTGTTAAAGAGACCTTAGGCATGTCGTTGTAAACAATATCGTGGTCCATCACAAAACCTGCCCTGGGATTGGGATGGACAACAATATACCCGGCATTAAAAACACTGTCGGAGCATCCTGTCAGCGTAGATTTCGCATTTAATCTCAAATCATGTGTCAGATCAGGTACCATATAGATGTGATTGACCTCAGCGCCGGATCCCTTGTTTCCGTCGCCAAAATCCCAATTATAGTCCAACTGGTCAACCGGATCTCCCGTTTTGGCCTGAAAGTCGACCGAAAATGGGGTACAACCATCCTGCACGGATGAACTAAAAGAAAAGACGGGCCATCTTTTTACCTCCAGTGAGGCGGTATCGCTTCGGCAGCCATAACTTGAAACGACATGGAGCGACAACTGTGTTTTGGGCTTGTTGATCAGCTCAAACACGAATGGACCCGCGGTGGTATCCGGCGACTGAACGATCTCGACCGGATCAAAACCCTTTAAATCCCAGAAGAAAGTATCTTTGGGTCCGGCCGTACCCACATAGCGCAGGGTGTCTTTGCCGGGTTTCAAACAGAGATCTGGTGTCAGGGAAAAACCGGCGGTTGGTACAGGGGCAACATAGACCATTTTTTTGATCGCAGCCGTATTGGTACACCCCTTATCGGTTGTAACAGTCAGTGAAACATCATAATAGCCATCCTTAATATAGGAATGGGTAACATCTTTGGTGGCAGCTGAGGCCCCATCGCCAAGGTCCCAGTTGTATGTTACCCCGGTTTCCGTATTGAAACCATTGAATTCGAAGGACATCGGCAGACATTGCACAGCATTCTTGACAGAGACACTCAAGGTCGGGATGACATGGATATCCCTGATGGCATCACTGTTGGCGCATCCTTCATCATTGACAATAAGTTTGAGATCCCTCTTTGTCTGACCTACGCCCAAAGGAATTGTTTCGATGTTACGTCCCAACTTGCTGCTGATGGTATCCCCGCCGAAAATCCAGGTAAACCGGGAATTTGGGATGTTTGCATTCCCAATATAAGTAGCCTGAAGATTGTATCCATAACATTGGGACTCATCGATGGTAAATTTTACATCGGGAATTTTGTGAAATCCCATCGAAAATGAGGTATCAGACCTGCATCCGTATTGATCTGTTGAGCTAAATGCAAAAGGATATTTTCCGTAAGCCGGAACAATAGCCGACAAGCTGTTTATCTGTACGGTAGGATTAATGCTTGTTAACTGGTAGATTCCCTTGTCTACCGTGATGCTGACAGTGGTGGCTTTACTACCGCAAATCAACGTATCCAGACGGCTCAGATTTAGTCTCGGATTGTCAGTAAACCCAACATTAATACTGTCTTTGGTGTAACATCCATTGCTGTTTTTAACGAGTACATTGTATTTGCCGGGTTGTTTGACCTCAATTTTTCGGGTTGTTTCCCCTCCCGACCACTGATAAAGTGCTAAACCCGGACCTGCATCCAGGATAATTGATCGGGGATTGCAAATGGTGGTATCATTCCCAAGATTAACGGTAGTTTTATCATGAAATCCAATGGACACAAAGGAGTCGACAACGCAACCGTAACTATCCGAGAGTTTCAGGTCGAAGGGAAAGATACCAAAAGAAGCAACCTGAATGGAAGTTGTGGAAAATTGCTCTTTCGAGTTTAAATTAGTTATTAACCATTCACCTCTATCTTTGGTAATATTAAGGTTGGTTACTTTTGATCCACACACCAATTTATTTATTCCGGAAAGGTCCATCTTAGGATATGGATGGACATATACCATCGCAGAATCGGAAGCTGTGCATCCCTTGTCGCTGGTAAGTTTTACAATATATTTTCCTGGCGTATCAGCAACCACCGTTCTAGCAGTTGAACCTGTATTCCAAAGATAGGAGGCGCTGGGGCCCGGATCAAGATTTGCCTTAATTCCGGTACAGATATCCACCACCTTTTTGAGTATTGATACAGGAAGGGGATCGATGTTCACTGTAAATTTCGCAGAGTCTTTACAAGATCCGTTGGAGGCAGTCACCGTATAAACGGTAGAAACATCAGGTTTAGCGATAGGATTCGATATTTTCGGATTTGAAAGACCTGTTGCCGGACTCCATGAATAGGTTGCTGTATTGTCCTGCTGATTGATCTGGACCGGAATACCCTGGCACCTTGAAAAAATCTTCTCTGCACTGAAACTATGAACTATCACCTGCAAAGCAACGCTGGCGATCAGGCTGACAGGTGGATCACCGAGCGTTCCTCCATACTCGACCAGATAGCCAGCAGGCGTATAATCACCAGAAGTGCCTCCATCCGGAAGATCATTCCATCTCAGGGAGTGGGCCGGATCGTTTGCGAAAAATGTAATGTGCGCATAGTCCTCATTGTTTAAATTGTTTGGTTCACCTGTATTCCAATTGTTATACATACCATTTACCACGTTACCTGTACTTGTTCCCTGCCAAAATTGCGTCCCCGACTCCGGACCTGTAACCCATTTCCAAACACCTTCTACTTCCTGATCTGAAGCACCAATCCAACCAACCCCTTTAGTCTTTAACTGAATAAACGCATTCTCAGCAGCCGAAGTGATTGTCGCCAAATATCCCTGTAGACCATGGTATTTCATTGCAGCAGACTCTGCTTCGGCTTTTGCAGTGGTCCACCTGATACCTGATCTGGAAATAAATTTGTAGAAATGTTGCGTATCAGGCAGATAATCAGCATCATTGAGCGAAAAAGTGATGGTGCGGTCACCTTTGGTAGGGGTAGTGGCTTTGTTCATGTACTGTACCTTGCGGATGGCATTGATATAATCATCAATACTTGATCCGCCTAACAATTCTAAATATCCCTGTGCTGCATACCATGCTTCACGGACAGATCCGCTGTATCCAACCATGTGTAATTCATCTTCCCCATATATGTAACCCGTTGTAAACGATATTCTCATCCCTGTAACTGATGAAGAGGCAACCATTAAAAAATTGGGTGAAATATAAAAGGATTGGTTGCAATAGATTAATCCCAATGGTTGACGGGGATCTATTGAAATGTCCTGAGCCCGGGCAAATTGGGCAAGGAACAATAAAAATATGATGCTCCTGAATTTCAAATTGTTAATTCATACTGATGGTGCAATCTTTTATCGTGAACCAAAAATTTTACTTCCAATCCGCACAATGGTACTTCCTGCCTCCAAGGCAATCGGGTAGTCGTCCGACATACCCATGGAAATTTCACAAAACTGGTCGGAACTTTGGAAATACTTATTTTTAAGCGCTTGATATATTTGATAAAGATGTTCAAATTCTGATCTAATTACAGATAGCTCATTGGTAAAGGTTGCCATACCCATCACACCGGATATTGTGATATTATACAGCGATTTGATTTCCGGCATCGAGAGGATTTGATCAGCCATGTCCATTGTCAAACCAAATTTGCTCTCCTCTTCAGCAATATGAAACTCCAGCAATACCGGGATGATCCGGCCGCACTTATCGGCCTCCTTGTTGATGGCTGAGAGCAATTTAAAGCTATCGACACTGTGTATTAAAGCGACAAATGGGGCAATGTATTTTACCTTATTGGTCTGCAAATGACCAATATAATGCCATTCTATCTCTTTTGGCAACTCGTGCCATTTCGCGGTCATTTCCTGAACTTTGTTTTCACCAAACAGCCTTTGGCCCGCTCGAAAGGCTTCCAGAATTTGATCATTGCTTTTGGTTTTTGAAACGGCGACGAGTTTCACCTTGGCAGGAAGCTGATTTTGAATGTATTTAAGATTTTCAGTTGTCGTCATAGAAAATAAATTGAAGTCAAATTTAGCAAAAGAGATTCATTTTTCTACTTTTACATAAGTATTGGCATTGGTCTGACTTAAATCGGCCTCCAAAGTTTAAACAAAGTGTGCACAATTTAGTAAATGAAGAAGATAAAAAAATACAATCCGACCAACAGCCTTAAATTCAATGTTTTAAAAATCAGTTTTGCGCTTTTGATGTTTTTACAGTATTCGTTGTCTTCGTTTGCGCAAAATGAACCCTTTAAAAAGGAGTTTTATTTGGGGGGCAAGGGTGGTATGGTTTTCAGCAGGGTAAAATTTAAACCCAATGTCGAGCAGAATATGTATACCGGAAACTCTGCCGGACTTCTCTTCAGGATGATTTCAGAACCGCATGTCGGCATTCAGGTTGAAGTCAATTATCTGCAAAAAGGGTGGGAAGAGAAACCTATCGCTGGATTATCCCAAACTTATGTGCACAAACTCAATTACGTTGACATTCCGATCATGACCCATGCAAATCTGGGAACCAAGGCTTATCGTTTTACCCTCAATCTGGGTCCGACTGTCGCATTTCTGATTTCCGACAGCCAAGGTATGAATCCCCCCTCACCCGGAATCCCTTCCGTTCCGCCAATTCCATATTGGGGAAAGCCAATCGATTCGAGAGTTGACTTTCTTTTCACCGGGGGCATTGGTTCGGAGGTGCATTTCAAACATGCCGGAGCATTGGCCCTCGATGCGCGTGTCTTTTACTCGCTAACCAATCTATACAATTACAAGAATTATGGATATGATCCTTCCCAGACCAATGGTTTGCAGGTGACACTCTCTTACTTGTTCAGACTGAACCCGGGGAAGAAATGACTTGGACGACGGGGATGACTAGGATGACTGGGATGACGGAGGGACAGAAAGACATGGGGACTAGGGGACTGGGAGACAGGGAGACTAGTGGACCGGAACTCAAAAATCTGAAAAGGGTTTGAAAAGTTCAAAAGGTTTGAAATGTTCAATGACCCGAACATTTCAAACCTTTTAAAACATTATAAACCCTTCAAATTCTTATAAACCCTTCAAACTTTTTAGTGCAGCTCGTGCACGACCAGGCCGGAGCGTAGTTTCGGTTCGAACCAGGTCGTTTTTGGGGGCATGATGTTGCCTGAATCGGCAATGTTGATCAGTTGCTGCATGGAAACCGCATAGAGGGCAAAAGCAACCTTCATTTCGCCTGAGTCCACTCTGCGCTTTAACTCGCCCAATCCCCTGATACCACCGACAAAATCAATCCGCTTATCGGTCCTGAGGTCTTTAATTCCAAGGATTTTATCCAGTACCAAAGCAGAGAGAATGGTTACATCCAAAACCCCGATAGGATCGTTGTCGTTGTACCTGCCAGGTTTGGCCGTCAGTTTGTACCAGATACCGTCCAGATACATCGAGAAGATGTGCAATGCTTCCGGTTTATAGATTTCTGATCCAATTTTGGCTATCTCAAAATCCTCGCTAAGTTTTTGAAGCAATCCATCAGAGGAGAGTCCGTTCAAATCCTTGACCACCCGATTGTAATCGATGATGCGTAACTGGTTATCCGGGAAATGGACGGCCAGGAAGTAGTTGAACTCTTCTGTTCCGTTATAACCTGGATTTGCAGCTCTCTTTTCTTTACCTACCAATGCTGCAGCAGCCGTGCGGTGATGACCGTCGGCAACATAGGTGGCCGGAATCGCAGCAAACAACCCAACCAGTTTGTCGATTGTTTTGCGATCATCGACCAACCAAAAATGGTGACCAAAGCCATCACTGGCGACAAAATCATATTCAGGTTTGCGCGACTTGACAATTTCGGAAACGATTTCATCTATTTCTTTAACAGCCGGATAGGCAAAGAATACGGGTTCCATGTTGGCATCGGTAATGCGCACATGTTTCATCCTGTCCTCTTCTTTGTCGGCGCGGGTGAGTTCATGCTTTTTGATGATGCCATTCAGGTAATCATCAACAGAAGCGCAACCAACCAACCCATATTGGGTACGGCCATCCATCGTTTGCGCATAAATATAGAGGTAATCCTGAATATCCTGGCGCAACCAACCTTTGGACTTAAAAAGCTCCAGGTTACTGGCCGCCTTTTGATAAACTTCAGGACTATGCTCGTCCATTCCAACCGGCAGGTCGATTTCAGGCTTGATGATGTGTAGCAGTGAATAGGGATTTCCCTCTGCCTCGCGGCGAGCTTCTTCCGAATTGAGTACATCGTATGGACGTGAGGCAACCTGGGCCCCCAGTTCTACCGGAGGACGGAGCCCTCTGAAAGGTTTTAAGATGGCCATACTTATTGTTTCGCTTCGAAATCCTTCATTGTTTGAACCAGTGCGTCTACACTCTCAATTGGCATGGCATTGTAAATTGATGCCCTGAATCCACCGACGCTTCGGTGACCTTCGATACCAACCATGTTGTTTTCTTTGGCAAAAGCCTGGAAATCTTTTTCAAGATGCTCGTTACCAGGGGTCATCACGAAAGTAACATTCATCCGGGAACGGTCGGCAGGATCAGGTACGGTAGACTGGAACAGAGAGTTGCGGTCGATTTCGTCGTACAACAATTTTGCTTTCGCGATATTCTTCGCCTCCATGGCCTTGAGGCCACCATTTTCTTTCAGCCACAAAAGGGTTTGCAGGGCGGCGAATACAGGTAGACAAGGTGGAGTGTTAAACATTGACTCTTTGTCGATGTGCGTCTGGTAGTTGATCATGGTTGGAATGGCCCTGCCATTTTTACCCAATACATCCTTGCGGACAATGACAAGTGTGACCCCTGCAGGTGCAAGATTCTTCTGGGCACCGGCGTAAATCACAGCATATTTGGAGACGTCGAGCGGACGGCTAAAAATATCGGATGACATATCAGCGACCAACGGAACAGGGGAATCGAGATCATAAAGCATCTCCGTACCATATATCGTATTGTTGGTGGTAATGTGAAGATAATCCAGATCAGACGGGATCTCATAACCTTTGGGAACATAATTGAAGTTCTTGTCTTTTGAGGAGGCAACATCAACCACTTCTCCAAAAAATTTGGCCTCTTTGATAGCGGCAGTTGCCCAGACACCCGTGTTCACATATCCGGCCTTGCTTTTCATCAGATTGTATGGGGCCATATAAAACTGAGTGCTGGCTCCACCCTGGAGGAACAAAACTTCATAACCTTCAGGAACTTCGAGCAGCTCTTTAACCAATGCAATTGCCTGGTCCATCACAGCGACAAACTCCTTGCTCCTGTGGGATACTTCCATTACAGACAATGTGGTTCCGGCAAAATTGATAATGGCCTCGGCTGTTTTTTGAATCGTGAACTCGGGAAGAATGGAGGGTCCCGCGTAAAAATTATGCTTCTTCATAGGGATCTTTTTTTATGATTTGACTTTCTTGCCGGACGCTGCCGGAAGGGTTAATATATTGATACTATTAGATATATAACTACTTAAATTTTATGATCTTAACCGTTGATTAAAGTGTGTGAAATTACCAATTTAATCCTTAAAACATGACAAAAATCAGTTAACTTTAGGTTAAGTATGCACAAAATGAGGGATATAGAAAGAGTCTAAATAAAAGGCATTTTTACCACTTTGGCCTTTAGCAACTTGCCACGTACTTCCAAATATATCTCACTACCTGGTTTTGAAAGTTCAGTCGGGACATAACCCATTCCAATGCCTTTTTCGAGCATTGGGGATTGTGTTCCGGAGGTTACCCTGCCGATTACCTTACCCGAAGCATCGGTTATTGAATAATGATGCCGCGGTATTCCCCTGTCGATCATCTCAAATCCGCACAGCCGGTTGGCAGTCCCAAGCTTTTTCTGGCGCAAGAGCAATTCCTTGTCGATGAACTCTTTGTGGTCGTTGAATTTAGTGATCCAGCCCAAACCGGCTTCAATGGGTGAAGTTGTATCATCAATATCATTCCCATAGAGAGAGAACCCCATTTCGAGACGCAAGGTGTCGCGTGCGGCCAAGCCGATGGGTTTGATCCCCGAATCCTTACCTGCCTCAAAAATGGCATTCCACATGGTTTCGGCATACTTGTTGTGAAAGTACAACTCAAAACCACCGGCACCGGTATATCCTGTTGCTGAAATAATTACATCTTTCACTCCAGCCATTTCACCTACCGTGAAAGTGTAATACTTGATGTCTGCCAGATTCACGGCTGTGAGTTTCTGCAAAACTTCGACTGCTTTTGGTCCCTGAACAGCCAACTGGGAGATACCATCAGAAGTATTCTCGAGCAGTACACCCATATTGTTCTGACTGACAAGCCAGTTCCAGTCCTTCTCAACATTTGCTGCATTCACAACCAGCAAATATTTTTCAGGCGAAAAATAATAGACAAGCAAATCATCAACAATTCCTCCTTTCCCGTTCGGAAAACAAGAGTATTGAGCTTGTCCTGGCTGAAGTACCGAAACATCATTGGAAGTAACCCATTGAAGAAAATCCAACGCTTTTGGGCCTTTCACCCATATTTCGCCCATATGGGAAACATCAAAAACTCCAACACCGTGACGAACAGTTAAGTGCTCATCTTTTATGCCACTGTATTCAATCGGCATATCAAATCCTGCAAACTCAGCCATCTTGGCATGGTAGCTCAGATGGATCTGGTGAAAATTGGTTTTAAGCATCAGTCAAATTTTGAGTTTTATACTTGTTCCATTAAATAAGCTCATAAATGCTTATTTAATGCATAAATTCGCTACATTTATATGAACTTTCACAAAAGATTTGATTTTCTATTTTCCTGAAACCATTTCTGATGTGGTAACAGGGAGATGAATTTGAAATCCCCTGCAAGCGCCAAAAATAAGAAAAAAATAGTGAGGAGTACCTAACAAAACTCATATCATATGGATATTGAAACCAGACAATTTTTCCTGATCAGACAAAAAAGAGCATAAAAAAACCGCTATAAATGGCCCATACAGATTTAAATTATCTCAAAACGATCACTGATGGTAACAAAGCAATCGTCCGCGAAATGATCGAACTGTTTATCTTACAAGTACCTGATTTTGTGAAAAATTTGAATGAGCTCTATCAATCGGGACAGTATCTGGCCTTGGGGAAGGAGGCTCATAAAGCCAAATCTTCCCTGCAAATTATAGGGATGAACGATTTGGTGAAGGAGATGAGGGAATTCCAGCTTAAAACCATTGAAGGGGTGGATGTTGAAAGCTATCCTCTCCACATCAGGAATTTTGAAATTCAATGCGAGGCGGCAATCACGGAACTTCAGGCCGAACTGGCTTCATTGTAATTTGTTCGGTTTCATGCCAAGAATCTCCTCGGCAAACCGAAAGGTAGCATTTCTGACTTCGGGCACAGCCTTTGAAAAAAGCGGACTGCACAGCACATGGTTCCCGGCATTGGGAAAATCAACGATACGCTTTTGGGCTTCAGGAGTACCCAGCTCATTGAACATCTCCACGGATGCCTTAACCTCTACGACTTCATCCTGATTTTCTTCATCTTTGTAATAATAACCCACGAAGACCGGACATTTTACTTTGGCAAACTGCTCCTTATTCATCGTGGCATCCAAGAGCTGTTGCAGGTAGACGGTTGCCTCGGCCCTGTAACTGCAATTCCAGTATTTACATATATCCCCACTGGTATTGTAGTCCAGTATCCTGAATTTTCCACCAAAGTTCAACTCTGCAATTTGTAATCCCCAGTGTCCCGAAAGAAGCATTGCAGTCTTCTGCTTGATCCGAATATTCGGGGAGTAAAGAATCATTCCGTCAACCAAATTTGGGAAATCAGCTGCCAATTTTAATCCGAGTGTACATCCTGTCGAACAACCCATGATCACAACCTTACGCCCCAATTGATGGGCAACTTCAAGCGCCTCTTTGGCAGATTCATAGAGCCTTTCAGGAGTCATATCCAGCAATGGATTTTCCGAAATCTCCCCATGTGCTGCCAGACGGGCAAAATAGGCATTGCAGCCAAAAGTTTTCGCAAATTCCTCATTAATGGGATAGCCTTCGCGCCAGCTTGCGGAAAATCCGTGGAGGTAAAGTAGTACATTTTCAGTAGCTTGTTTGGTCGAATCGTTGGCCCAGACGATTCTTGCCATGCATCCGGGCTTGATTTTCAGTCCTGGCTTTTCTTCCAAAGTGGAAACATAATTTTCGACGCTTCCCCGGATGGTTGGGAGATTGTTACTTAAAACCGGTTTCGGCATGATTGGCCCGACAAAGTATACCAGAACCAAAAGTGACACTGAAATCAAAAGATACCTAACTGCTTTCATCTACAACGCATTTACCCTTGAACAGGCAATGATACACCTTAAAAACTTCACTCCTTACCTCCGGAATGAAAACAAACATTGACGCGACTACCAGGATTACAAAACTTATGCAGGATCTTCCGTTTTCAATTTTGTAACCGCGATAATGACAAAGCTTACGATAAAAAACAAGGAAAGTAACAATGTGCTGTTACGCATACTGCCTGTTAAGTGTTCAATGAGCCCAAACCCAAACATTCCAATAACAATGGCCAGTTTTTCCGTGCTATCATAAAAACTAAAGTAGGAGGCTGTATCGGTGGTATTGGATGGGATTAATTTTGACCAGGTTGAACGAGCCTGGGATTGTATTCCTCCCATGACCAAACCGACCAAAGCGGCCAAAACATAAAATTGGTACTCATTGCGGACCAAGTAGGCCGAAAAGCAGATAAATACCCAAATTGAAAGCATCCATAAAAGTGAAGTCTTGTTCCCAAAACGGGAGGAAACCCTACCGAAAATAAAAGCCCCAAAAATGGCCACCAACTGTATAATCAGGATCGTCATGATCAGTTTGGTGTCTGTGATCCCAAGTTCTGCCTTGCCAAAAAGGGATGCAACGATAATGACAGTTTGGACGCCCATGCTGAAAAAGAAAAATGAGAGCAGGAACCGGTACATTGATTTGTGTTTTTTGATATAACCCAACACTTTAATAATTTCATGAAATCCTTTGGCGAAAATTGTTCTGTCCAGTTGAACCTTTTTTCGCTCTTCGCGCAAATAATAAAAAGCTATTTGCGAAACGGCCAACCACCAGATACCCACCTCAATAAATGCGAACCTGATCGCTTCCATTTTGTCCGCAAATCCAAAAAACTGATAGTACTGCAGCGAGAAAATATTGAAAATCAACAACAACATACTTCCTGCATATCCGAAAGAGAAGCCTCTGGCGCTGATGCGGTCGTGCTGATCGGGTGTAGCAATCATTGGCAGAAATGAATTGTAGTAGACCAGGGAACCTGCGAACCCAAGTACGGCGAGCATTGGAAGTAGAAGACCCAATCCCAAATTAGCTCCGGTAAAACCATACAATCCGAGACAAGCCAGAGAACCCAGCAAAGTAAAAAACTGCATGAACCGTTTCCGGTAGCCTCCCATATCGGCAATCCCCGATAGGGACAAAGTCAAAAATATGACCAACAAGTAACCAAGTGCGATGGCAAATTCATACAAGACCGTATTCTTGATGGTCATTCCCATAAACCGCACCATTTCTGAGCCAAAAGCTGATTTTGTGGCTTCCTGGTAAAATATGGGATACAAAACAGTATTTACACTTAATATGTAGGCAGAATTCGCGATGTCGTACGAGCACCACGCGTTTATAACTTTTGGGGAATTTACGGGCAAAATGGGTCTGGTCATATTAGTTAGTTTTAGCGTTTACACAAATATATTAATTATTGGATATGATTATACCATCCACAAATTTCAATATGATGTTGACTTATTTGTACATAGTTACTATTTTTGAAAGATGGGGGCAATCCCGGAAACATAGAACAAACATGAAAATGTCAATAAACCGTCAAGACTGAAATATTCAGAATAAATGTAACGTATGAAAAAACCTAGCCTATTCTTTCACCTATTTTCGAAAACAATTGCATTTGCAGTCAGGTTGCTCCTTCGTACCCGGTACAAAATTTCGGTTTTGGGGGCCGATGTTTTCAGGGAAAGTTCGTCTGCCTTTATTTTACCCAACCACCAGGCATTGATTGATCCTGTTATCCTGGTAAGCCATATTTACCGTTTCTCAACGGTGACACCCGTCATGTCTGAAAAGTATTTTGACATTCCTGTGGCAAAAACATTTTTCAGGCGGCTAGGTGCGGTAAGGGTCAGTGATCTTGAAAATGGGAGTCGTGACACCCAGGTGTTAAAAGTAATTACCCGCTCTGTCCTAAAGGGTTTCAAGCGGAAACATAACATCATTCTCTACCCTAGCGGGCAAATTGCCGGACAAGGGTATGAGAAAATATTCAACAAAAAATCGGCCTATCACATCGTTGCAAAACTGCCTGAAGATGTCCGGGTAATTGGGGTACGTATTTCCGGATTGTGGGGTAGCATGTGGTCAAAAGCCAAGACCGGAAAATCTCCCAATTTTTTCTTTCAATTGTTGAAAGGGCTGTTTTTTGTACTGCTCAATTTGATTTTCTTCCTGCCTAAAAGGACAGTTACCATAGAATTTGAAGATCTGACTGCAAGTTCAAAAAGTATCGCAGAACAAGGGCAAAAGCCATTCAATTCTTTTTTGGAAGGGTTTTATAACCTGAATGGGGAGGAGGCTCCGCTGTTCCTGAAACACTTCTTCTATTTATAGATCTTTGGTGCAATGACAGTAAATTATTTTCTCTCTTCATTGCCGTCTGCTTTAGCTGACGGATTGGTAATGTCAATAAAATGAGGGCTTTAGCCAAATGAACATGTTTTGGCTAAAGCCCCCTGTAATTTTGGACAGCAAACCGTCAGCTAAAGCAGACGGCAATGAAAAGAAAATTGCACACTATTTCATTCTCACCACCGCTGTTCTTTTCCGCCCATCCATCAATATTTCCAATTCATTTTCGAAACGCACCCATTTCACAAATTTCCCTTCCTGAACCATTTTTTGCGAATCTAGCAATTTCATGTTGACAAACTCATTTCCATCTAACACCGGTACTGAAAAATAGCCAACATTCATTGAGGTAACATTGTGGAAAAAATGGGACCCGAGCGAGGCATCCAGTGGAAAATCAGGCAATCCGATTTCAACGATCACTTTGGCATTGTTGATGTGTGCCCACCTAACAGGGATACCGGTAAACTCATCCCGGGTACCCCACCTACCGGGACCGATCAGTACATATTTTCTCTCTTCAACACAGAGAAGCTTATTAAATTCCAGTATTTCTGCGGCAATTTCCTTGGTTCTGGTCCGGTCGAAACGATTGATGTCGACATACAAAACATCACTGATACCATTGATCCTTCCATTGCCCATCCCCCTTTGGGAAAGCAAAATCAGATTATCCTTATCAAGTTCATCAACATCAATTTCGATGTCATCCTCCCGGCGTATAAGCGGTTTCAGTTGAAGCAGATAAAAGGTGGGCCAGCCATTGTCCCCCTTATTAAGATCAATGGCAAATTCCATTTCGACAGGTGAGCCCATGGCCTGCTGAAACAATTTCATCAATACCAGCAAGGAATCGGCCATTGGAACCTGGTTGTATTTTAACAGATTGGCAAAGTCGACGACTCTTGGACCACGTGTTCCTATTCCCGGAAGAAGCACCTCATTTTCCATGTCATAAGTGGAAACACATTGATCGATCACACCATCCTTTTCAGCCGCTGAGATTGGAAATTTCCGCATGGCAGCCAATTCCCCATTCTGAAACATATCAAATTCATTGTGTGTCAGGTCGATGGCATAGAATTCCCTTTGGGTATCCCTCACCTGGTCCGAAATAGACCCAATGTTCAATGCAGGATATTTCGGACAAAACCGGAATGCCTTCTCCCCTCCCGAGACTGCCTGGCCCAGTCCCATGGCAGCCACGGAAAATCCGTCCTCCGGCTGCATGTAGGAATGGGGGTAATAGTTGTAAGATTGGGCTATTCCACTGATATCAACATAAAATTTTCCGCTATGCTCATGCCCAACCACAGGTTGAATGATGATGGCCATTTTCTCCTCTTCAATTTTGTAGTTGATGGCTTGAAAATAGGAGCGCGCATCGTTGCTAAAGACGGATGCATAGATCAATTTTATGGCATTTTGCAGTTGTTCGAACCGAATTTCCGGATTGGGATGGTTGTTCGGGATAAGGTAAGTATCGTAAACACCTGAAAAGGGTTGCAATAGAGAGTCTTCAAACAATCCGGAGGAACGAACAGCCAAAGGTTGTCCCACCTGCTGGATGTACTGCATTAACTTATCTTTCAGCGAGATGCCCAAATCTCCTGCTAAAAATGCATCCTTTATGTGTTCCTGATCGTCGGTATGAAATGCCAGTTCAAACAGGTTGTTCGACTCCAGAAACTTATCGAATTCGATGGCCCCGATGATGGAGGTAGCGGGCATCCGGATGTTAATTCCCGGAAGAATTGCCTTCATGTCGATGTTCTCCAGCAAATTGCTCATAAAGGCCAAGCCCCTCCCCTTTCCACCGAGCGATCCGAGTCCCATGCGGACGATGTAGCGGTTTCCGGCAATCAGGCTTGCATCGAAATTAATTATCCTGCCCCTGTTTTTCTTTTCACTGACATCGCTAAATACGCTAAGGATAAAAGCACGCAGTCTTTCGGGATTTTCAAAATCTTCAACTTTAAAAGGTATGAGCCGCTCCGCCATATTGATTTCGCCACGGGCCATGAGCCAGGTGGAAAATCCATTTTCCCGTGCATGAAACAACAACGACTCCATGGGCACCTTTGCCACCAGTTCTTCAAACTCATGGAGGTTTCTTGCACAGGCTATCTTGTTTCCCTTTTTATCCTTGAAAATAAAATCCCCGAATCCAAGTTTAACGTTGATAAATTCATGGATGTCATGTGTCAGCGTATCAGAATTTTTGGTAATAAATCCGGCGCCAATCGCCTCAGCCCTCTTGGCATTTTCGATATCATGGGATTGTAAAAGCAGCGGAATGGGGTACTTTATATTCTCTTTGGCATATTTTAAAAGTTCAATTCCGGCTTCCTCGTCGTTGATCCCCTCTTTTGCAAATTTCACATCCGAAATCACGCAAAGCAGAAAATCCTTGTAATTGTTGATAATCTGAACTGCATCTTCGTAATTACTAACCAATAAAATCTTTGGACGGGCCCTATACTTAAATATTTTGTGCAGTTCATCCGTTGAATCATCCGATACAAGCGCCTGCGTTTGGGTCAGAACGCTGGAAAAGAGCAAGGGCAGGTACCTGGAGTAATATTTTACGGAATCTTCAACCAACAGAACAATCCGTACCCCACCGAGCACCGTATCCCTATCGACATTCCGCTTGTCTTCGATGTATTTGATCATGGCCAGAAACATGTTGGAATTGCCATTCCAGACGAAGACCCGGTCTATTGCAGGAACCTGGGCAGCCGACCGCTTGAAATAACCTACATCGCTGTTGTTGTTGACAAGAAGGAGGATGGGTATTCTGGATTTGTGCGAGTGGATCAGTTCGGCTACCTTGAGGGGCATCACTTTGTCAACACCTGCCATGATGATAATCAGATCGAAATGGCGTGAGTTGAGTGTCTGGACTACATCCTCCGGTGTATTTACACTGGTGAAACGCGGCGCAGCGTAGAGGTTTAGCTGAAGGTATTCGCCAAATATCTTGTCTGAAAACTGCCCCTCACGTTCTATGGAGTAGGCATCGTATAGCGTGGCAAAAAGCAACACCTCCTTAACCTTGTTAGGCATCAGCTCCTGAAAGATGTCACGGTCGGTTTTCCTTCGTTTAAACAACGAAGAGATGGAAATCTGGTCCAGTTTCTCCTTTTCCATAGGTCAATACAAATTGGCCCTGAAAGGTAATATTTTTTAATATGAAAATTGGGAAATGTGAAAATGATGCCTCGCGCGAATGCTGTGCTAATTTCCACATTTTCACATTTTCAAATTTTCACATTAATTGAAGCAGATAGCGCTCTGCTTCAAGGTTCCATAACCCTTTATGATTTTTGCAGAGCCGGTCAAGTTCGGCAAAGAGCGGATCTGATTTTCCTTTCTCTGCAAAATCGGAGATGGGGGTCAGGGGCATTTCGATGTGGTTGTATATCAATTTTTTGCCTCCAGGTATTTCGGGAAGATGAAGGGTCGCATCGATAACGGCATTCAATCCCCCAATATGGGTGACCAATCCGGCTGGATCGAGTCCTTTCGACATCAGTTGGATCGCCTCCTTCATGTCTTCAGTGTTTCCGCCACTGGTTCCAACCAGATGGGTATAAGCGTAATGCACATTGTAAAAATTAATTCTTGCACTGAATTCAGGATTGCCGGGGCCTGCAAAGAAGTTGAGGCATCCGTCAAAACCCAGCAAGGCATCTGCCTGTTCAACCACAGGGGTTACCGGTGCAAAAACGAACACATCGTCGTAACCGGTGTCACCCGTCAGGGCTTTTAAAGCCTTAACAGGATCGGCAAAATTAGAAGTATTGATGTATTTTAGATCAATTCCGCGTGATGCAGCATATTCAACTGTATAGAGCGATGCTGCCCTGTCGAGCCTGGATTGTTCGATGTCTGTGACCACCAAAAGGGAGGGCCTGCGGTCTTCGCGGTTCAAAACGTAGTTGATGGCTGCCAGTCCCATCGGACCGACACCTGCCAGAATCGCCATTTTACCTCCTGCTACAATTTCCATGTTGTGGATGTACGAACCGGGGGTTAGGTGGTAATTGGCATGCATGGCGCCAATGACACAGGAGAGTGGCTCAGCCAGAGATGCCGGGTAGAAACCAGCTCCCGTAAAGGGCAACAATGCGCCCAGCTCCATCACCTCATTCGGGATAACCACATAAGTGGCATCACCGCCAATAAACCGATAGGAATAACCCGGGGCGCTCAGCACGCCAACCGGACCGCCCGCAAAGTTTATAGCAGGCTGAATCGAAAATTTATCGCCTGGTTTAAACTGGCTTTGCCATTTGGAACCAATTTCGACCAGTTCACCGGCAAATTCATGGCCAATGATGACGGGGTTTTCAGCCGCATCGTTTGGGATGCGCTTGTGATCGGTTCCCTGTGAAGCAGCCTTGTAAGAGGACATGCAGAGTGAGTCACAAATTACTTTGGCCAAAATCTCATTCTCTTTAATGGCCGGAAGTTCGAACTCCTCTAATCGGAGGTCCTTCTTCCCATATAATCGTACAGCTTTCGTTTTCATTTTTATTGTTTTTAAGAACTTACACAGAGTTTCACAGAGAAGCACAGAGTTACACAGAGATTATTATAAAAAAAATAGTGATTCATTTTTTTTTATAATTCTCTCCTCCAGTCTATTCGTCCCTTGGTCCCCTAGTCTTCATATTAATATTCCTCAGTGTAACTCTGTGCTTCTCTGTGAAACTCTGTGTAATATTTTTATCGTTCAATTCAACATATTTTGTCCACCGGTAACCGGAACCGCCTGCCCTGTCTCATACTCCTGTTCAATGATGTACAGGATTGCGCGGAATACATCCTTGACGCGGCATCCGCGACCGGCAGGAACCTGCGCCTCGTAGAAGGCTTTGACATCCTCAATCGTTTTTGCTCCGGATACTTTTCCGGCCTTCAAATATTGGACAAACAAGCCCTTATCAGGATCGCTCCAAAGCGGTCCCTCGAAAAAGTTCCCCGGACAAACGGAATTTACTTTGATCTTGTGGGGCATCAGCTCCATGGCAAAAGATTGTGTCAAACCTATTCCACCAAACTTTCCGCCTGCATAAGCAAAATTTTTGTTGCTCCCTTTCAATCCCGATTTCGAATTGATCTGGATGATATCCGTGAAATAATCCTTCCTGTTTTTCGCCTGTATTTTCATGATTGCCGAGGCATATTTAGCGCAAAGGAAATAACCCTTGTAATTGACATTGGTCATAAAATCAAAATTCTCAGGGGTCATTTCATCCAGGCTACCGGCCCTCAAGACACCTGCATTGCTGATAATCAGGTCCAACCCGCCAAAATGTTTGACTGTAGCAGTGATCATGTTTTCGACAGATGCCGCATCAGAGACATCTACCCTGACAAACAGCGCCCGGTTGCTGGTCAGCGATTCATTTAAAGCATGGGCCATCTGACTGCCTGCCTCTTCATGCCAATCGGCAATTACCACATTGGCGCCCTCCTGGAACAGCATCTCCGCTATACCTGCACCAAAACCCATTGCCGCGCCGGTTACAATAGCAATTTTGTCTGATAATCTGCCATGTACAATAGAATAATCAACTTCCTCTCTACCCAGCATTTCATCCAGCTGGGCAGCATTGGGCGCAAGCGCCACCAACCCGATCCCTCTGATCCATACATAATCGGGATAATAGGACCGCTCCTCCCTCCACATCGACAGTTTGACCTCCAAATCCGAGATAATTTCTGCAGGATTGGTCGTTTCATCGACCACCAAAATGGTGGCATCATCCAAAATATATGGTAGTTCCCTCAGCTCCTGATCGTCCTGAATATTTAAAATTGTCTCGCTGTTGTCCAAACGGATGTTCAGGATATTTTCCCTGGATGCCAGCATCCGTAAGGCGGGCAGTACTTGATTTACAATTTTATCATGCATGGTTGGTTTGATTTAGGTAGGTTATTAGGGCCATTCCGAGGGACACCAGTTGATCGCGTTTATCCAAAAACGGTTTTCCGTTTTGATCGAGATAACCCTGCCCTTCGGTGGCACAGAGGTATTGGTGGGCCGCAACCAGACAAGCTCCTTGGTAATTGATTTCTTTCAAAACCGGCGAAAGCTCCGTTTTTTTACGGGCAAAAAGTTTGATGGGCTCCATGGCAGGGGTATTGTGTTCACTGCCCAATGTTACAACAAATCCTTCACGATGAAAAAATTGTACATACTCCTCCAAAACTTCAAGGCTATTTCTGGTGGTTATAAACTCGACTGACCAGATATTCCGCTCCTTCAATATCCCGGCCGCTTGTTCTTTGGATCCTTCGAAAGGGGTGAAATTACCGTTGTTGTCGTCAGCCAGGAAAGGATAAGTTGGAATACCGCCCTGGTTCAATATCATTTTGCAAACCATTTCCGATTCCAGAAAAGCGGCAGCCGGTTCCGGGATAAAAGCAGGTCCGCCGGCTTTAAGCAGGTTGTTCCTAAGCTCGTTTTCGATGGAGGCCGGCGCATCCGGACTGGCCACAAGCGGCTTTCCACCAAATAGCTTTTGATAAAATGCAATTTTCGCGTCTCCGGTGGTATATTGCTTTTCGACAGCTTCCCGTAAAGCTTTGGCCAGATGGCGTTCGCGTACCATTCCTTTGGTCATTGTTGAGCGGATCTGCTCAAAGTCAAGGAGGAATCCGGCACCGATAGTGGTAAGCAGATCATTTAATTTTCCGCACATACCTGCCACATGTTGATTGGATTCGTTGCGAACCGTTGCCAATGCCGAGGCAAAAGGTTCGTCCATTTTTGGAGGAAAGGATAGCCCCTTGCCGCTAAGATAAGTTCTACCGGGATTTCCTGGATCGTTGACTTTCAACCCGGCAAGCTGGTCACCTTTGTTTAGACTGATGTATTCGATGTTGAAAAGTGGGAAAATACCCCTGGCTGCAGCCTCTGTTGCCCATTCGGCATAGCCGTCGGTGGAATAAAAATCGTTTATTCCCATCACCTTGACATCCTCATTTACTGCCATATCAAGCGCTTGCGGGATATCCCGAAAGGCGCTAAAGGAATAGGGAGTATGAAGGTGTGCATTGACCGAGGGTATAGTATCGGCGCTATTTTTTTTGTACCAGTTTAACATTTCGTCCCTACCGGGAAGGCGAGTCCAAAAATCCATTTCGTTATTTTTTCTTCTTTTTATATTTTACCAATTCCGTCCGATAAAAAGAGACGCGCTCGGATCTAAATTCGTTCGCGGACGGTTAGCTACGCCTATCTTCTACCCGGGGTACCGCTCCTTCGTCGCTTTACCCCGGGCTATTGATATTTAACCCTTTCAGGGTATGATCTCATCTTCAATATTTCCATTTTTTCTCACTCTCTCATTTTCACATTTCCACATTTCCCAATTTTCACATTTCCCAATTTCCACATTTCCATATTTTCCAATTTTCACATTTAAACTCCCATCTTCGCCCTTCTGATCTGCTCCATGTCGGTGAAATTTTCACCCGGCACAAAACCGGCCAGCGGAACGATTTTTTCGTGGATGGCATCCAGAAACCAGCTCGGTTGCGGGAAGAAGGCCTCCTCCAACTCGTATGCAGGGGTAATCCAGTTTCGCGATCCGACAACTACCGGAGGGGCATCGAGGTAATCGAAGGCAAGCTCGGTAATGTTGCGGGCCAGGTCGTTCAGGAAGGAACCGCGACTGGTGGCATCACCCGAAATCAGGATGCGGCCGGTCTTCCTGACAGACTCAATCACCGGACCATAGTTAAATGGAACGAGCGACCGTGCGTCGATAACTTCCGCCGATAGGCCATACTTCTCCTCCAATATTTTAGCGGCATCAAGGGCACGGTATAAGGTTGCACCGATCGTCAGGATGGTGACATCTTTACCAACTCTTTTCACATCCGGTTCACCCATTGGAATTTCGTAATACCCTTCCGGGACACCTCCGGCATGAAACTGTTCGCCAATATCATAAACCCGCTGGCTTTCGAAGAAGACAACAGGATCAGTACCCTGAAGGGCGCTGTTCATCAAACCCTTTGCATCATAAGGGGTTACAGGGAATACAACTTTCAATCCAGGGATATGGGCCACCAGGGATGTCCAGTCCTGCGAATGCTGGGCACCATATTTAGAGCCAACGGATACCCGTAAAACGACCGGCATCTTCAGCACATTGCCACTCATCGCCTGCCATTTGGGCAACTGGTTGAACACCTCATCGCCGCAACGACCGAGGAAGTCGCAATACATGATTTCCGGGATCACCCGGCCGCCACACATGGCATAACCAATGGACGTTCCAACGATGGAGGCTTCTGAAATCGGCGAATTGAACAGGCGATGGTATGGAAGCGCCTCTGTAAGCCCACGGTAGACGGCGAATGCGCCACCCCAGTCGCGGTTCTCTTCACCATAAGCGATCAAAGTCGGATCCTTGTAGAAGCGGTCGATGATGGCCTCAAAAATTCCGTCACGCAATTGATATTGCTTCATTTTGGAGAAGGGCTTTCCTTCCGCATCAAAAGCAAAGCGCTCTTTTTTAGCCAATTGTGCTACTCTGGCATTATCTGCCATGGCATGGTTGACCTCAACCGGACGATCTTCCATGGAAATGGTCGGTGAATTGGAGAAGATCATCTCCCCGATTTGTTCCGGATGCCGGCGAATATCCATGCGTGGAGAAACGCTTTCATCGATCGATACTTTCAACAATTCGACCATCAACGCTTTGATCTCATCCCAAATACCATCCAGTTTTTTCTGATCTGCGACACCTGCTTCCACCAGGTTTTTGGCATAAGTATGGATGCAATCCTGGTTCTGCCAGGCCTCTACCTCCTCCTTCGAACGGTAGGATGATGCATCCGAAGGTGAGTGGCCGCTGAAACGGTAGGTTAATACCTCCAGCAAAACAGGCCCCTTCTTCTCCTCAATAATCTTTAATTTCCTTTTGTAAGCGTCAATAACAGCAAGTGGATTGTACCCGTCCACCCTTTCGGCATGCATCTGGTCGGGGTTGACTCCGGCGCCTATGCGGGCAGCCATCCCGTAACCCATCGTCTCACCGGCCGTCTGTCCGCCCATGCCATATTGGTTGTTCATGATGTTGAATATCACGGGTAGTCCGCCTTTCATCCCATCATCCCAGAGTTGGGTAAACTGGTCCATGGCCGCGAAGGAGATCCCTTCCCAAACCGGACCACAAGCCATCGAAGCATCTCCGATATTGGCCACAACCACCCCTTTTTTGCGGTTCACTTTTTTGTAAAGCGCTGCTCCAACAGCGATATCGCCGCTTCCTCCCACGATGGCATTGTTAGGATAAACGCCAAACGGGGTAAAGAAGGCGTGCATGCTTCCCCCCAAACCCTTGTTGAAACCGGTCTCACGGGCAAATATTTCGGCCAGCGTACCGTATATCAGGAATTTACGACCAAGTTCCTTGACAGTTCCCTTGAAATCCTTTTGCACAATTTTCAGAATGGCCCCTTCAAAGAAAGTTTCCATGATGTGCATCAATTGCGCATCGTCCAGTTTTTGAATGGCGCTCAACCCCTTTGCAAGGATTTCGCCATGGCTGCGGTGTGAACCGAAGATAAAATCGTCGACCGTCAGGGTGTAGGCCATCCCGACAGCAGAAGCTTCCTGACCAATGGAAAGGTGCGCCGGACCCGGGTGGTCGTATGGAACACCACTATACTCACCGGTTGTTTTGATGAGGTTTAGCATGGTTTCAAACTCGCGGATCACCACCATGTCGTGGTAGATTCGGACCAGCTCATCGTTGGAGAAATTTTTAGTTTCATCTTTGATGGTCTTCTTGTACTGATTAACAGGAATCGGCTTAAATGTTATCTCGCCGGCTTTTCTTGCAACACTGGGGTCAATAAACTGAACTTTAGGCATAAGAATGAATTGACAATTGACAATGGAAAATTGACAATTGGGTTAATACAGATTTTAATTGACAATTGACAATGGAAAATTGTCAATTGCACTTATTATTATGTTATGAACTTAATTTTGATTCTTCAAAACTGATTGAATTTCTAATACCAAATGGATATCTTGTTCATTGTCAATTGTCAACTGTCAATTGTCAATTCAAAATCCAAATATCGTCTCTTTAAATATTTCTGAAACAGTTGGATGAGGGAATACGACCTCCTCCATCTCTTTGAGGGTCATCTCCATTTCGATGGCCATACTTGCGCCGTAGATCATCTCGCTGGAGGGGTTGCCAAGCATGTGAACACCCAGCACCTCGCCGTACTTCTCCCCTACCAGTACTTTACAAAGACCGCTTCCGCCCTCATTTTCAGCAATGAAACGACCGGCATAGGCCATTGGAAGCTTCACACTCCGGTAGGCAATATTTTGTTCTTTGGCTTTCTCTTCCGTCAGACCAACACCCGAAAACTCAGGATTGGTATAAACAACCCCGGGAATTGCGTTGTAGCGCATCCGGTCGTTTCTTCCTGTAAGATTATTGACAACTACTTCGCCTTCGCGACTGGCTGTGTGCGCAAGCAACGAGAATCCGGTTACGTCGCCGGCTGCATAAACATTGGGCACATTGGTCTTCATTTTTTCGTCCACTTTGATGCCACCCCTGTCGAGTTCGACACCCAGGTTCTCAAGGCCAAAACCTTTGGTTATTGGCTTACGACCAACGCTTACCAGGATTTTATCTCCGGAGACGGTCTCTTTTTTACCGGCTTTCTCAAAGATCACTTCATTGCCTTTCACTTCAGTAACTTTTGATGAAAGGTGGAAAGTGATCCCTTTTTTCGCGTACATCTGGCGCAACATGACACTCATCTCCTGGTCCATGCCGGTCAGGATCTCATCAAGCATCTCAACAATGGTCACCTTTGTTCCCAGGGAGTTGAAAAAACTGGCAAACTCCATGCCGATGACACCTCCTCCAATTACAACCAATGACGCTGGCAGCTCTTTCAATTTAAGGATCTCACGGTTGGTGAGAATTGTTTCGTTGGGTGTCCCAAGTCCCGGAATTGGTGGAACAAAAGCTTCTGACCCTGTGCAAATCAGCAAATTAGTCGCTTCGATCTCCTCGTCACCTGCAGTGATGGAGATACCGGAAGCAGAACGTCCTTTGATGTAAGCCTCATTTTTGAGAACGTCAACGTGATGCTCTTTCATTTTCAATCCGACGCCACCCACCAGCTTTTTAACCACTTTCTCTTTTCTCGACATCATCTTGCCGAAATCGAAAGTTACCCCCGTGGCTTCAACGCCATATTTCGAGGCGCCGATGGCATTGTCATACATTTTTGCACTGTACAGCAAGGTTTTAGTAGGGATACAACCTTCGTTCAGGCATACGCCGCCCAATTCACTTTTCTCGATCAGAACTACTTTGAGTCCTTTGTGTCCGGCGCGTTCAGCTGCTACATATCCTGCAGGCCCACCACCGATAATTGCCAGATCGTAATTTTTACTCATGGAGAAATTTCTTAATTGTTAAAGTTCAATGGTTAAGTTTTCGATTTCTGTTGCAATTTGTTTCAAAAATCGGGTAGCTTCTCCACCATCGAGCGCCTGGTGGTTGTAGGTAAGGCTCAATCCAAGGTGCGGAACGAAGCCGTAAACGCCGTCTCCAAGATCTTTAGGTCTTGGTACAATGGTATTTACACCAAGAATGGCCGTTTGAGGAAGATTAATAACAGGAGTAAACATTTCAACTCCGTAATTTCCCAAATTGGATACAGTAAAAGTAGCCGCTTCCGATGCCAGCAGGTCGGGATTGATGCTTCCGTTTTTACAGGCAGCTGCCACTGTCTTCAACTGATTGGACAATCCCTGAATGGAAAGGTCATCGGCATTCCGGATAACCGGTACCATCAATCCACGATCGGTATCAACGGCAATACCCAAATGAACCTTTTTAAAATATTTTATCGAGTCATCCATGAAATGGGTATTGACCTGCGGATATTTTTTCAAAGCTTTGATCACCGCGAAGCAGATCATGTCGTTGAGGGTTATGTTCGTTGGATAACCTTCGCCGACCGCTTTCTTAACCACTTTGCGCAAGTGGCTGATTTGACGTGCATCGGCCGAGAGATGATGGGTCAGTTGTGCAGAATTCTGCAACGAGCTGAGCATCGCTTTGGCAATCAACTTGCGTATATTGGACAACTTTTTGATCTCAAATTCATCGGATGCTACTGCATCGGATTGTTTCAAATCCTTGGCAGTTATAGCCCCGCCCAGACCGCTGCCGGTACAATTGGTGCAAAGCTGCTCCTCCTCTGCCTTCATTTTAGCTAGCGGTGTGATTTTCGGTTTGGTGGCCAAATATACCAGCAGGTCCTGTTCCAGTATTCTTCCGTTTGGACCGGAACCTTTGATCCCTGTTGTGTCGATTCCCTCTTTGGCAGCCAGGGACCTGGCGCGCGGAGATATAAAACTACCCTCAGCCGTTGCAGATTCGATGGTTTTGGTTGTGACCTCAGGCTTTTCTTCCTTGATAGCAACAGTTTCAGAGACTACTTTGACCTCTGGTACAACTGCCGAAGGAGCTGATGCCACAGTTTCGCCTGCATCTCCTATAATACATACCTCTTTCAATACCGGAACTTCATCACCAGATTCGTAGTGAAAGGCCAAAATGGTCCCATCCACAGGTGCGAACTCCTCGAATGATGCCTTGTCGGTTTCATAAGCAAAGAGAAGTTCCCCTTTGGAGACTTTATCCCCAATTTTCTTTGGTATCTCGGTTAAAATACAACTTTCTACAGATTGCCCCTGTTTGGGCATGATCACAATGGTTGCCATGTCACATATTTTTTACAAAACTAAATAATTCAACTTGTAAACACAAGTATCTATGTAAAATAATTCTTAAATTTTAATTTAATATTCATAACCATCTGATTAAATGCAATTTAACAAATAAAGCAAAATTATTTCTTGTAATTACATTTTTTTCAAACTAAAATATTTTATCTTTGCTGATTGAAGATAAAATAGTTAGATGGAATACGCAACGGGTCTACCGCAACACAGCAAGGTTTACGAAATATTGAGACAGCATATCAACGAAGGTGTGTATGTGGAGGGGGATTTGCTCCCTTCCGAAAACGAGTTGTGCGCGCTGCACCAGGTTACCAGGCCTACCATCCGGAAAGCGCTGGACCGTCTTGCCAATGAGGGATTTATTGTAAGGCACCAGGGAAAGGGAAGCATCGTAAAAGGGGCGCCAAAAGGTGTAGGAATTTTGGCCATGAAAGGAACGACCTCGGCAGTCGGAAAAGAAAACCTTCTTACCAGAATTATTGTCGAGCCTGAGATTCGAAGCTGGAGTGAAGCATTTTCTTTCTCCCTCTCCAAAGTTGAATTGGAATCGGGCTGTATTTACATGGAGCGTCTCCGGCTTGTAAACAACAAAGCTGTATTTTTTGACATTACCATGATACCCAACATCAACCTTCCAAGGTTCATTGGAAGAAACATGGAAAACAAATCACTCTTTGATGTCCTGAGAAAAAATTACAGACTGGAGGTCAAGGGTGGGGAACAGCGCATCCTCGCGATCACTGCGGATGAACGGTTACAGAAATTTTTCGGGGTACCGGCCGGTCATCCTGTCGTGCAACTCAATCGAAAAATCGAGACCAACCGTTTGGGATTCTGCCTTTATAGCCAGGTCTTTTGTAATACGGATGAGTTTGTACTGAGCGGAAACTTCTAAAACGATTGATTAATAAGCTTTTCCAAAGTTCGAGACTTTTTTTAGTAAGCTTTTCAAAAGTTTGAGCCTTAGTGGCAAATATTTACTGAATTTAAAACTTTGGAAAAGCTATTAATATTTATAAACCATTCAGTTCAAAGATCGCTTCAATCTCCACGGCACAGTTTCCCGGCAGGCCGGATACACCGAAGGCACTTCTGGCGCCAACGCCATGTTCAGTGCCAAAAACCTCCTCCATCAGTTCACTGCAACCGTTGATTACGTATGGATGTTTGTCAAAATCAGGCGTTGCATTCACCATGCCAAACAATTTGACCACCCTTTTAATTTTATTCAGCGATCCGAGTTCGTGACGCAGTGTCGCCAGAATGGCCAACCCGGCGGCGCGTGCTGCCAGTTTACCCGCTTCCATGTCCAAATCATCCCCCACTTTTCCATGAATAAGTGTGCCATTACTTGTGGCAGAAACATGTCCGGAGAGATAAGCCAGGTTGCCGGCAATTACCATGGGTTTGTATAGTCCTTTGGGTGCAGAAACCGGAGGTAACTGCAGTTCCAATTCTTCGATTTTAGCTTCGTAATTCATGTTTATTGAAGTATTGATGAGTAAATGTACAGATTTGTTAATGTGAAAATTGGAAAATTTAGAAATGTGAAAATAAACGAAATCTAAAATTCTTAAAGCAAGTCGTTTTGTAATAGCAGTACTACCGTGGAAACCGTAAAAAAGACGACCATGGTAGCGGCAATAACAATAACTTCCAGTTCATTGTGGGTAAGCTTATTTCGTTGATATGGGTGAACAGGAAAGGCCCTGTCTTCCGCCAAAAGAAGCAACCTGTACACTCCCCAACCAACAAATGTGCCCAAAAGAATTCCGCCTAGGATGTCACCGGGATAATGAACACCGAGATAGATTCTGGTGTAGGCAATCAGACAGGCCCACGGATAGATGAATATAGCGTATCCCCTGCTTCGGAAGAGCAACGTAGAGAAGGTGGCGAAAGAGAAGGCATTGGCGGCATGCGCCGAGACAAAACCGTACAAACCGCCCGTTGTAAAAAAGATGTGAGCCAGCGGTTTCACTGCAGAGTCCTGGGATGGCCGCAACCGCATCACGCCATGTTTCAATAGGCCTGCAATCTGATCGGAAAGCAAAACAATCAATACCAAAGAAATAATGACAGGAATGGACTTCCTGCCGTATTTTCTGATGATCAGGTAGAGGGTAACACCATAGAAAACGATCCAGGTAGAGGTGAGTGTAAATAGGGCCATCACATGATCCATGAGCTCATTGTGAAAACCATTCAGGAAAAAGAATGCAGATTTGTCCCAATCGGAAATTGTCTGTATTACACCCATATCTCGTCTATGAATTTAGAAGTTTCCATATTTCATCTTTCAATTTTACAATTCCATCACCCGTTACCGATGAGATAAAGGTATGGGGAATATCTTTGAATTCCTTGCTTATCTCCTTCATCAGCTCTTTATCGAGCATATCTGATTTTGAAATTGCCACATATCTCTGTTTATCAAGAAGCTCAGGATTAAACATATCCAATTCATTCAGTAAAATATCCAGCTCTTTCCTGTGATTTTTACTATCTGCAGGAATCAAAAAGAGCAAAATAGAGTTACGTTCGATGTGACGAAGGAAACGCAATCCCAGTCCACGTCCCTCGTGCGCTCCCTCGATAATTCCCGGAATATCGGCCATCACAAAGGATTGATTATCCCGGTAGGAGACAATTCCCAGATTGGGAACCAGTGTCGTAAAAGGATAATCAGCAATTTCGGGTTTGGCCGCCGAAACCACCGAAAGCAAGGTTGATTTGCCGGCATTCGGAAATCCGACCAGACCTACATCGGCAAGGATTTTCAGCTCCAGAATCTTCCATCCCTCCTCTTCATCCTCACCGGGTTGTGCGTATCTGGGAGTCTGGTGGGTAGCGCTCTTGAAATTGACATTGCCAAGTCCGCCCCTGCCACCTTTCACCAGGATATTTGTTTGATCGTGTTCGGTGATCTCAAATAGTACTTCACCTGTTTCAGCATCCTTGGCCACGGTACCCAGCGGTACTTCCAGGATGATATCTTCCCCATCCTTGCCATGACTGCGTGAAGCGCCACCGCATTCGCCCCATTCGGCAAATATATGCTTGCGATATTTGAGGTGCAAAAGCGTCCACATCTGACTGTTACCACGAAGGATAATGTGCCCTCCCCTGCCTCCATCGCCACCATCGGGTCCGCCTTTCGCAGCAAATTTCTCCCTGCGAAAGTGTTTTGATCCCGCTCCGCCATGGCCTGACCGACACATGATTTTCACATAATCCACAAAATTTGTTTCTGCCATCGCTCCTTTTATAGGTTGCCGCAAAGGTACACACTATCCCCGACTATCGGAAACGATCGAAGATAGACAATTTTTTTGGTTCACAATGCCGATTCATTACCTTTGGCACTTACTAACAAGTTGAGAGTTGAAAGTTGAAAGTTGAAAGTTGAGAACTGGGCACTGGGAAAATGAGAATATGGGACTGTTAATTAAAAACATCTCATCTAATCATCCCATTTTCTCATCTTCTCATTTTCTCATCTTCTCATTTTCTCACCCTCTCATTTTCACATTTTCACATTTTCATATTTTTCTTTATGGTTCCCGTCTGGAAAGAGAATTTCAAAATAACATCCTATCAAGTTGATTTTCAAGAAAACATCAAGCCAACCAACCTGATGCAACTGTTTCAGGAAGCTGCTGGAAACCATGCACAACATTTGGGCGCCGGGTATGCTGCACTGGTTGAGCAGAAGCTTTTTTGGGCCTTGTCACGAATAAGGGTAGAAATTCTGCAATTGCCAAAATGGGGGGACGAGATACATATTGAAACATGGCCTTGCAGTCTGGTCGGTCCCTTCTTCAGACGTGATTTTATATTTTACAACAGTCAGGATGAACCCATTTGTAAAGGTGTCTCAGGTTGGTTGTTACTGAATGCGGAGACGATGCGTCCGCAGCGTGCAGAGCGGCTTACCGCCGACTTGCCCTTTAACGAAGGCAAACTTGCCCTGGAGACTTTCCCCGATAGGTTAAACGGGACGGCCGAGACAATCATTTTCAGTAAAAAAATCCTTTACAACGAAATTGATGTCAACAACCACGTAAACAATACGCGGTATCTGGATTGGGTGATGGATTGCTTCGGCAGCGATTTCTACCGGACCAATGAGTTAAAGAGTTTTACCCTTGAATTTTTGGGCGAAATGCATTGGGGGGATGAAGTTGAACTGTTATCCGGGCAGGATGGCGCCTCCTTTCACATCCAGGCCTTGAACCGGCAGACCGGCAAGGTTGCTTTTAAGGCAGATGTCGATTGGAAAAAGGACTAAAAAATTTACACAGAGGATATATAGCCCTTCATTGAAATAGGTTCAAACCTTGATTTTGTTGCCTTTTCAATTATTCAATTGAGGAACTTCAGAGGACACAGAGAGAAAAATCGCAAGCGATTTTTAAACTCGGCGAACTTTGTTTTCACTCTAAAATTTAAGCAATAGATCAAATATAAAGGCAACTATAAATCCTGATTATTAGTAATTTACTCTCTGTGTAATAAATATTTTGCTGTCACCAAACTTATTTGAACAATCTAGAAAACCATTTGGCCCGGCCTTTGACGAGGGTCATTCCCTTTTCGATAAGGGTGTTGTCAAAATCGTGAGAAAACATCAGTTCGGAGGTATCGTTGGCCGAAGAAGTGTAGACCAGAATAAAGCTGAAGTGCTCAAAATGTTTGGCCATTAACCTTGGAATACTTTCTTGCGCTAATTTGTAGGATACCCCCCCGCTTCGTGGTAACGGAATTATTATCAGGTCTGAGGGTGACAACTGCTGTCCTAGGTGATGAAATTCCTCCCAGTTGGTAAACACGGCATGCTCAATTTTAACAGAAGTCCTTTGTTGTCTGTGAAATATCTCAACTTGCTCAAATGTTTGCGGGGAAGCCAAAAACAGACAGGAGAGATCCAGAGATTTTCCCATTCGGAAAATCCGGCTCAACCAATTCTGAAAACCAAATTCGCGGTCGGCGAACTTGGGGCAAATGACCACAATTTTTTTGTAGAGGTTGAGGTTGGAATGTATGCTGGCAACCCAAATCGTTTGCTCTGTATTCTCGACGATGTATTTGACATTGTTGCCAAAAAGCATTTCGGAAAATTGGTTCTTCATGGCAAAACCAAGAATGATCTCCGTAGCAAATATCTCTTTGGCCACCCTCTTGATGCCGGCAGTAACCTTCTGGTCAATGGTGGTAATGATCTCAACCTTTTGGTCGATTGCGGCGGCATGAATGATGGCTTTCTCCAGCATTCTCTTGGCCTCGATCAGTTTCGATTTTGCGGTATGGTCGTCATCCACCACGGATAAACTCACTATTGGGAAACGGTTTTTGGGCAGTTTAATGGCAATGGCCAGATCAATCAGCCGCTCCATAGTCCCCGGATTGGAGATTGGTACCAATATTTTTTGTTCCGTCAGGGGGGGCAAATGTTGTTCCTGGTAAGCATCCCCTTCGATCAGTATCTTCTTTGCCGCATTCTCGGTTACGAAAGAGGCTACAAGACAAGTAACCAGAATCAGTACGATAGTCCCATTCAAAACATTTTCATCGACAATGCCCATTTTGAAACCCACCATAATGATAGCCAGGGTAGCCGCGGCGTGTGAACTGCTCATACCAAATATCAACCGTCGCCAGATGGAAGGAAATTTGAAGGTAAAGGTGGTCATTGCTGCCGCCAGATATTTCCCGATAATCGCTACGACGGTCAATGTACCGGCTATAATCCAGGCCATTGAACCATTGCCTACTACCTTTAGATTGATCAACATCCCAACGCTGATCAGGAAAAAGGGGATAAAAATGGCATTCCCGACAAACTCCAGACGGTTCATTAGCGACGAAGTTTTTGGTACATACCTGTTCATGGCGATTCCTGCCGCAAAAGCGCCAATGATAGGTTCCAAACCAGCAACTTCAGATAAAAATGCGGC
>JALOCD010000183.1 GCA_023228025.1 Prolixibacteraceae bacterium
CCCGGAAGAAGTGAACCCAGAAAGATGAAACCAAAACGACCTTACTCGATGAACTACAAACGATTATAAATAAACGTTAACTAAACGACATTGATTTGTTAGTAGTAATAGTTTAAAATTCAATGTTGTACAGTTAATAAAATTCCTTTGTGTCTCCTTTGTGTTTTCCATAACACCTTCGTGGTTAAACTTTAAAAATTCACCACAAAGGACGCGAAGTTGATCACGAAGGGCACAAGGTAAAAACTGGTTCATAATCATTATTTAACAAACATAGATTTAAGATTGTATATCGTAATTGCATTGTCCCGAAGGATTTTTCTTGCTACATCCAATGCTTCTTGTTCGGTGAGGTAGCTCTCTCTGACCATCTGGATTAAGGTCGATGCTACGGTTTCCCGCGCCAGTACGGCAGCTCCGTAAGCGCCCTCCACCGTTTGACTGTCACCCCCATAAGCCATGATTTTATTATTTGGAACAGTTTCGATAAACTCCTGTAGGTACCTTTTTGTGTAGGCTGGTGATATCAATGCAGACCAGGCCATGTCGATGTACACATTCGGAAAGTTTTTGGCAAGTGTGGCCATCTCCCCTCCATAAGGATATCCGGCATGAAGCAGACAAAATTTCACTCCCGGAAATTTGAAGAATGCCTTGGACAGTCCTGTTGGATTGGCATTCGTAATTTCATTCCCGCTTCCGGTTTGCAGTCCGGTGTGAATCTGGATAGGGAGCTTGTATTTGTCACATAGGCTTAGCAGGCGAAAGAAAGTATAATCCTGGAGTGGTTTGGCCTCTTCGAACGGGAAAAGCTGTTGCGGGTTTGCCTTCATCTTCTCAAAAACGGCCTCAGCTTTTTCTCGGGGTACCTCTTCAAATTTAAGGGTCCGGTAGTAAGCAACTCCAAATTTGGCGCCCTGAATGCAAAGTTTCACATCCTGTTCAAAAATGCTGTCAACAAAAGATTCGTAGGCCTTCAGGGATGATATCTTCTTCCCGACGCCAAACCGGCTGTTCATCTTGTCGTACCCGAAAAAACTAACATACCTGTCGTAAACGAAGAAACGCCTGAAATTGCAGGGGCCTTCGTGTTCCACATCCCTTGGATTTGAAGTGTTGTACTCCATAATCAGGCAGGCATCAATTTTGGACTTTTCCTTCAGTACCTTTTCATAGTAGCCTTTTGTATGCGAGTCCTGGATTCGTCTGGAAAGCTCGAGGTAGGTATGATCGTTCAGGTCATCAATCCCAAAGAGGTCTTTTGCTGCAATCAGGACAGACCGGCCGTAAGCAGTAGTGCGCATGTTTGCCCAGCCCTCCTTGGCCGCCAGCCATTTTTCATCCAGTTTTGTCTCCTTTCCTTTCAGGGTACTGAATGCTTTGTTCTGCTCCATTCCTGAGGAGATAAGATCCGATACCTGGTAATTGGTAAACAAGATGCTGAAATCAGCCGGGCTTGCAAGGGCTTCTGATTCGCTCATCAAATGTTCGTGCGTGTCAATCAGCCGAATGGCATTTACTGCATTTTGAATTCTTTTTTCAAATCCGGATTTGGGCAGTGCACTGATGGATGATTGCGCATTTAAACCCAGTGCGAGGAATAAAATCAGTACAGAGATAATCGTTGTACGTGTTAATTGATTCATGCGTATATTTTTTTTTAAGGTCGCATGGAATACCCAAAGATTCATTTTCGGTTGGAATGAAAATTTTCTCATGGGTATTTCATCAGGATAGTTAAATAGTTGAAAATGGGTGAAAAAGAAATGGTTCACGCAAATAGCGCAAAGGTTTCGCAAAGTGCGCTAAGAAGAATCTTGTCATTCAGGACTTTGCGATCTCTGCGTCTTTCTTTGCGTGAACATTTCTCATGGTAATTTACAAATCAGCTCTTCCGAACAAAGAAGGATACCCACAGAATGTATAGCATGCAGCATCCGATAACAGCCAGACTTATCAGCGGACCGAATGCGGTACTTACATAACCCATTACCAATGGGATAAAGGCGCCACCCGAAACGGCCATGATCAGCAATCCGGAGATTTCATTGGCACGAGTCGGCATTTGTGCAAGCGCAAGGGAAAAGATAATGGGGAACATGTTTCCGATACCAAGTCCGATAACAACGATCGAAACATAAGCGAACATGTTTACCGGGGCCAAAAAGACTCCAAGAATCCCTGCAAGGGCCACCAGTGTGGTAAGCAGCAAAAAGAGCTGAGGTTTGATCCAGTTCAGGATGATGGCACCCAGAAAACGGGAGACGGTTTCACCGAAGAAAAACATGCTGATTCCCAGTGCAGCCGCCTCCATGGTCAATCCATATTTGGCGATCAAGATATTGGCAATGTTGGTGTTGATGGCAACTTCCGTCCCTACGATCAGGAAGATGGAGAGCGCCATAAATGCCACAAACCTATTTTTAAGCAATCCGAAGCAAGAGGCAAAAGATGCCGGTTTGCGGTCGGGCTTTGATTCCACGATAGGGGTCATCGAGAGCCACAGGGCTGCAAGGAGGGAGGTGATACCATAAACGGCAAATACCAATCTCCAGTCGCCCATGTATTTGGCCATGAAGGTGGCAATAAGCGGACCGGAAAAAGAGATGATAGCTTTAACAAACTGAGAGGTACTCAAATAGCTGGCAAGTTTCTTTTCAGGCGAAACATCCTGCAGCAGTGGGTTTGCGGAGACCTGGATTACGGTATTACCGATTCCCAGTAGAATAAAGGAGGCCAACATCATTCCAAATGAGTAGTGCAAGAATGGCAGTCCAAGTCCAAATGCCTGGATGACCATCCCGATGTTCAACATGTTGCGCTTACCATATTTGTCCTGTAAAACACCAACAGGCACCGATAGTACGAAGAACCAAAGCAGCACCATCATTGGCAGAAACTGAGCCACGAAGTCGGTCAACCCGAAGTCTTGTTTGACATACCCGGTCGCCACGCCGATAATATCCACAAATCCCATTACCACGAAGGAGAGGAATACGGGAAGCAATTTTTGAAGTCCGATGTTTTTAGATGTCATGGGGGATAGTTTATTTAGTTATTGAATTAATTGATATAGTTTGATATAAGTTGTAATAAATGGATATAAGTTGAAATAGATAGAAATAAATGGGAAAGAGATGTGATATATAAATTTGCGCAACTGCAATATTCCCTTATTTCTTTATATCCATTTTTTTTCTATCTATTTCATTTTTTGAAGAAATGATGCTCCACCGCCAAACATAGAATATGATACACCGGCAAATGCAGTTCTTGAACAATAAAAGTGCGCCTTTCTGGTACATTGATCAGGATGTCACAATATTCTTTCATCTTTCCTCCTGTTTCACCGGTCAGGCCGATCACTTTCAGGTCCATTGCTTTGGCCACCATGCAGGCATCCAGTACATTCCGCGAATTTCCCGAACTGCTGATGGCAATAAGGATATCATTTGGCCGGCCGTAGCCTACCACCTGCTGAGCGAAAATCACCTCTCCGTCAATGTCGTTGGCGACCGCTGTGATCAATGCCGCATGGGCAGTCAGGGAAATGGCGGGCAGCCCTTGCTGCAGATGACTCGCAAGATAGCTTCCCCTTTCGGGATTGATGACTGCCAGTTTTTCCTGTAATTCAGAAGAAATTGGCCTTTTCAATTCGAAGCTTTTCATCAGTTCCCCAACAATGTGATCAGAATCCGAACAGCTTCCCCCATTGCCGCAAACAAGCACTTTTTCCCCCTTTTCATAGCAGGAAATCAGTTGGTTGCACGCCTCTTCGATTGCTGGCTTCACGGTAGTTAAAGATGGATATCTTTCGCAAAGCTGATCAACTAAAAACAACGTAGTGGGTGTTGTCATAATAGGATAATTTTATTATTCAATGAATCAATGCACCGCAATTCGTAATTTGTAATTCAATGTCGTTTAGTTAACGTTTATTTATAATCGTTTGTAGTTCATCGAGTAAGGTCGTTTTGGTTTCATCTTTCTGGGTTCACTTCTTCCGGGTCTGA
>JALOCD010000066.1 GCA_023228025.1 Prolixibacteraceae bacterium
GGCTCTGGGACCCCAAAAACATTTTCAATCCCGGAAAGATCGTCAATACGCCGCCGATGGACAGCTCGCTGAGAATTCAACCCGGCGACAACGATCCGATTTTCGACACAGTTTTCGACTGGAGCGATTCGATGGGATTTGTCCGGCATGTCGAAAAATGCAACGGATCAGGCGACTGCCGCAAATCCGAAATCATCGGAGGCACCATGTGCCCCAGCTACATGGCAACCCGGGAGGAGAGACATACAACCCGCGCCCGGGCCAATCTGTTGAACGACTACCTCCGTAGCCGGACCACCAAAGAGGTATTCGAAAGCAAAGAATTATACGATATCCTCGACTTGTGCATCTCATGCAAAGGCTGTAAGTCGGAGTGCCCATCGGGAGTGGATATGACCAAGATCAAGGCGGAATTTTTACAGCACAAGTACGATCAGGAAGGCTCTCCCCTTCGCTCAAAATTGGTGGCCAATATTGCTTCCATCTACAAATTGGGAACTCCGCTCCCGGGGGTCTTTAACTTTGTGGTGCACAATCCGGTCACCTCATCGCTTTTGAAATCATTAACGGGATTTGCAGTGAAAAGGAGCATTCCGGGACTGGCCCGGACGACCCTAAGAAGTTGGTGCAGTAAAAACCTGAAAAAATTAAATGACCGCATAGAAAATCCAAAAGGATCGCTCTACTTTTTCATCGACGAGTTCACCAATTACAACGACACCGAAATTGGCATCAAGGCCATCAGGGTACTGAACCATTTGGGTTACGAGGTATTAATGGTTCAGCACGAAGTCAGTGGAAGAACATTTCTTTCAAAAGGATATGTTCGGAAAGCCGCCAAAATTGCGGCTAAAAATGTGGCCATTTTCGGGTCGCTGATTGACGACCAACATCCGCTGGTTGGCATCGAACCCTCGGCCATCCTCACCTTCCGCGACGAATATCCCGACCTGCTCCGTGGAGAGGAGAAAATTGCGGCCAAAAGGATCGCGAAAAACAGTCTGATGATCGATGAATTCCTGGTAAGGGAGCAGGGAAAAGGAAATATTTCGGCCGAAAGTTTCACAAAAAACGCACTGACCATAAAGCTGCACGGTCATTGCCAGCAAAAGGCCATCGCATCAACTATGCCTACGAAAAAAATGCTTTCGTTGCCGCTCAATTACCATGTTCAGGAGATCCCATCCGGCTGTTGCGGAATGGCAGGCTCATTTGGGTATGAGAAGGAGCACTACGATTTGTCCATGAAGATTGGGAATCTAGTCTTGTTCCCTGAACTTCGCCGGTTGTCGGCGGAGGTGGTCGTTGCAGCTCCCGGAACGAGTTGCCGGCATCACATTTTTGATGGAACCGGGAAAAAAGCGGTGCATCCAATCGAAATTCTGTTTGAGGCTATTGGCTTGTAATAGTTAGCATTTAAGTAACCGTAATCATATAATGTCATGCTATTTCCCAAAGAATTTAGACCTCCCCCAACCCCTCCAAGGAGGGGAGCCGTGCTCTGATGTTGATTTGAACACAAACTTGAAGTCTCCCCTTGCGGGAGATTTAGAGGGTCAAATTTTTAAAAATGAGGCATTGTTTATGTCCATTAACTTGGATTATGCAAAAAGACAAAATATTCGGCTTAGGAAAGAATGTATTTTACACGGGCCTGACAAGCTTTTTCACAGACACCTCCACCAAGATGGTGTACAGCGTGATGCCTCTCTTTTTGCTGTCGATCGGCGCGTCAAAGACAACCATCTCACTGATCGAAGGGATCGCCGAGAGTACGGCATCCCTGCTCAAAGCCCTGTCAGGATTCTGGAGCGACAAGATTGGAAAGAACAAGCCTTTCATGATTATAGGATACGGGATTACTGCAGTAGTTACACCATTTTATGCGGCAGTGGTCACACCGTTTCAGGTATTGTATCTGAGGTTCATCGAGCGGGTTGGGAAAGGATTGAGGACAGCGCCCCGCGACAGCCTGATCAGCGGATCGATCAAAAACAATGACGCGGGCAGAAATTTTGGGTTTCACAAGGCGATGGACAATAGCGGCGCGATCATCGGCCCACTGCTGGCATTTCTTTTGCTCTATCTTTTCCCATTGAATTATGGCTATATTTTTCTGTTGGCAACCATCCCGGCAATCATTGGGGTAATTACCATCATCGTGTTGATCAAAGAGGCGCATGCAGGGCCCCCGCCCGAAAAGAGTACTTTGTCGCTAAAACATTTACCCAAGAAGTACTGGTTTTTTCTGGCCGTGATCTTCGTCTTTTCACTGGGAAACTCAACGGATGCCCTTTTACTGGTAAAAACCAGCGAGACCGGGATCAAATCATCCTATATTCCATTCGTTTACATGATTTTCAATCTGGTTGCAGTTTTGCTAGCCATTCCTATTGGGAAGTTGTCGGACAAAATCGGACGGGAGAAGCTGATCATCCTGGGATTTCTAACCTATGCGGTTGTCTATTTTTTCTTCGGCAAATACAAGAATATCAACGTCTTTCTATTTCTGTTTGTTTTGTATGGATTTTACAGCGCCCTGACCGACAGCAGTCAAAAGGCGATGATTTCCGATATTGTTGGCAAAGATTTGAAAGGCACCGGATATGGCCTCTACCATGCGGTTCTTGGGATTACTTTATTGCCGGCCAGTCTGATTGCCGGGATATTGTACGATAAAGTAAATTCTGACGCGCCCTTCTATTTCGGGGCAGTTATGGCGCTTTTGGCAACAATTTTGATGACTTTTTTTGCATTTGGATTTAAGATCAAAAATCAAACCATATAAACTACTACTATGATCAAATTGAAATTCAGACTGGGGTTATTGCTTTTATTGTGGTCGGCGCTTTTGTCGGGAGCCGACCTGAAGATTAGTTGGCGCGAAGGGAAAGACAACCGCTACAACCATCCTGCCAGGTTGCAGGTTACCATTTTGGAAACCGGGAAAGCGGCGGCTAATGCGGTTATCTACCGGGGAGAAGAGCTCCTGGGTAAAACAGATAGTCACGGTGAATTTACATCAATCGCTCTTAATTCCGCTGCAGTAAAATACACCATCAAAGCCTGCCTGGGCAACAAATGCAGCGACAAAACAGTTTACCGGGTATTGGCTTCTGAATATCCTTTCCCGACATTTGTTTCGATGGGGGAAGATCCTTCCACCTCCATGTCATTTACCTGGCAAACGGCAGAACAGATGAAAGCAACTTTGGCAGAATGCGTCAGATTCGATGACAAAGCCGGATTCCAGGGTCCATCGGTCATTAAATCAAAAGGAGGCTCTTATCAAAAAGAGTTGATCGATCTCGACAAACCCGAAGGAACCAGATTCAAAGTGATGGTTCACAAAACTACCGTGAAGGATCTCGCTCCGGATACAAAATATAATTACCGGGTTGGCGACGGGAAATATTGGATGGAAGGTAGCTTCCGGACAGCACCTGCACAAGATACCCGGGAGGCAGTAAAGTTCCTCTTTGTAGCGGATTCGCAGGAGTCAAGCCGTGAAAATTACCAATCCTTTTTTAAATCCGTTTTGAACAAAGCCTTTGAGGCCAATTCCGATATCCGTTTTATCGTTCATGCAGGGGATATGGTGAACAGGGGTATGAACGGACAAGAGTGGCAATGGTACTTTGAAGCTGGAGAGAAATACTTCAGAAACTTTCCGTTGGCATCCAATGTAGGAAACCATGAAACTGGTGGCGTAGTCATCAATGGGCCACAACAGAAAAACAAGGCTTATCTTGACTATTTCAACAATCCTTCTAACCAAACCGGAAATTTTGCCGAAGGAAGCGCCTACTCCTTCAACTATGGAGCCGCTCATTTGATCTGTCTTGACAACCAGGATCTTAATGATGCTATTGATATCAAACTCAAAACCGGCGATGGCACCTATTTGCAAAGCGCCCTTAAATGGCTCAAAAAGGACCTTGAGACTGCCACCGCTCAAAAGAAGTGGAAGATTGTGACCATGCACCAGCCCATCTACGGCGCAAACAGGGATGAAACCGAACTTAGGGAAGTATTGGCGCCGGTTTTCGACAGCTGCAAAGTTGATCTGGTCATTACCGGCCACGACCATTACTATTTCAGGAGTTTTCCTATGCGGTACGACCGGATGAAAAACGATGGTGAGGTTGTGCCCATTGATCAGTTCGGAACTGTATACCTGATCGGTGGCTCTACCTGTGGCAAGATGTATCCGCAAAAGTTCGCCAGGCCTTACCAGGCGGTTGTCATGGCTAAAGAAGATTTCGCGGGTAGGTATCCCTATCTCCGTTCGGAACCTCTGGCACAACAGAATTACTCTACTTTTACTGTCACCCCGGAGAAGCTTCATTATCAATTTTTCGACAGACTTGGCAATAAAAAAGATGAAGTGGTGCTTCAAAAAGAGTCACCTACAGAAATGGTTGCCGACAATGGTACGCTTACCTTGAAACTTGATCTTACGCGTGGCGGGGCCATCTCTTGGCTTTCGCTTTCCGGCTCCTCCCGTAGTGTGGTCAACATTGCCGACGAGGGAAGGTACATCCAGCAATCTTACTATGCGGGGAAATCGCTCGACCGCAAAGCGGAAGGTCAGGCGCCAAGATGGTCGCCCTGGTCGTGGAACCCGATACAGGTGGGGGATGCCTTCCGGAACAGGGCGCAGATTCTGGATTATAAGAAGTCAGGCAACGAACTCTATGTCAAATGCATTCCGATGCAGTGGGATATGAACAACAAGCCGGCCGAAGCGGAGATGGAGCAATGGACAACGCTGAACGGTAATTTATTGGAGGTCAGGAATCGTCTGACCTGTCACCGCACCGACAACATCTATGGCGACAGCATCCTGTGCGACCAGGAGCTCCCGGCAGTCTATCCCATCTCAGCCTTGCAGAACCTCTACACTTATCAGGGAACCATGCCGTTTACCGGGGCTCCGGCGACTCGGCTTCCTGTAAAAAATCTTGCGAGCGGATTCTGGGGAATTTACGAGAATCTGCCTGAAAACTGGATGGCCTTCACCGACGATTCCGGCTGGGGTATGGCCGTCTACAACCCGCTCTGCACCAAATTTCTGGCCGGCATGTCCGGAGTGCCCGGCAAGGAGGCGGCAGATGGCTCAACCTCCTACATTGCCCCGGTGAAAAAGGAGATTCTCTACAAGAATTCGGTTTACGAATACAAATATTACATCCTAATCGGCAATTTGGAAGATATGCGCAACAAGATTTATTCGGTTAAGGCGACAGTAAATTAAAAATTAAAAATTACAGATTACAAATTGGGCGGGGGTTGGAGGTAGATTTCATACAAATTATTAGGCGAAAAATTCGTTATTTATTTAGAAATGCCGTAACTTGAGTATATCTAAATAATTGATTCATGAAGCAGTATAATTTAATCCAGGAAAAAAGTTTTGATTTCGCTGTAAGGATAGTGAATGTCTACAAATTTCTAACTTCTGAAAAGAAAGAATTTGTGCTATCCAAACAGGTAATAAAATGCGGAACTTCAATTGGTGCAAACGTTGAAGAGGCTATTGGAGCGCAGTCAAAAGCAGATTTCCTTGCTAAATTATCCATCTCCTACAAAGAGGCAAGAGAGACCAATTACTGGATACGTTTACTCAACAAAACCAACTATTTACCTGATAACGAAGCAGAAAACTTGCTCTCAGAAATAGAAATATTGAAGAGAATCATTGCGAAGATCAGACTTACAACGCTAAGCAGATTACAAATTAAAAATTAAAGATTAAAAATTAGGATTCCGTGCGACTCCCAATTTTTAATCTTTAATCTTTAATTTGTAATTCTTATTACCAGATCTTCGCCCTTTTCTCCGGCTCCAGGTACATCGACTGCCCAGGTTTTACATCAAATGCAGCATAGAACTCAGGCAGGTTCTGCAGTGGTCCAAGTACCCTGAAGCGGCCCAGAGAGTGGACATCTTCCTTGGTGCGGCGAAGGATCTCCTTGTCGCGGGTATTTTGTCCCCATACATGGGCGTAAGCCAGGAAGAAGCGTTGCTCGGGAGTGAAGCCATCGATGGGCTCCTTCTGGGTATTGGCTTTCAGGAATGCCTGGTGTGAGATGTTCAGGCCACCCAGGTCGGCAATGTTTTCGCCCAGACAGAGTTGTCCGTTGGCATGGATGGTGTCCAGTACCACAAATTTATTGAACTGATCCACCAACACTTTTGAGCGCTCATCAAATCTTTTGGAATCTTCAGGCGTCCACCAGTCGGTTAGGTTTCCCTCCTTGTCAAATTTACGTCCCTGGTCGTCAAATCCGTGCGACATCTCGTGCCCGATGACCACACCGATGGCGCCGTAGTTCACAGCATCGTCCCCATCTTTGAAGAAGAAGGGTGGCTGAAGAATAGCAGCCGGGAAGACAATCTCATTCTTGTCTGGACTGTAATAAGCATTGACAGTCTGCGGTGACATACCCCACTCCAGCTTGTCGACAGGTTTGTTGATCTTGCCAAGGTAATAGGCAGTCTCAAATTTATTGGCACGGAGAATATTCAGCACATAGGCATCATCCTTGATTTCCAAACCCGAATAGTCCCTCCACTTGTCGGGATAACCGATCTTCACATTGATGGCGTGTAGCTTGTCGATCCCCTTTTGTTTGGTCTCAGGACTCATCCATTCGAGGTTCTGGATTCTTTCGCCAAGGGAAACGCGGAGGTTTTCGACCAGTTTAACCATGCGATCCTTGGCCGCCTGTGGAAAATAGGCTTTGACGTACAGTTGGCCCAAAGCTTCGCTCAAGGCGCTACTGGTAACACCGAGTACCCTTTTCCAACGAGGGCGCATCACCTCGGTACCCGTCATCGCCTTGCCATAAAAATCAAAACTGGCCTGTACAAAATTTGAAGAGAGGTATGAGGCTGTTTCGTTGATCAGGTTCCATTTGAGGTAGATCTTCCAATCCTCAACAGCAGTGGTTGTCAGTATGTTGCTGATCTCCTTGACAAAGATCGGCTGATTCAGGTTGACCGATCCCGGATCACCTAGCCCCATTTCAGTAAAATAACGGTTCCAGTTGAAAACCGGTGAGAGTTTAACCAACTCAGCAGTGGTAACCTTGTTGTAAGTCTTGTTTGGATCGCGTTGTTCCAGGCGTGTCATGGATGCTTTGGCAAGCTGCGTCTCGAGGGCCATTACTTTTTGTGCATTCGCTGCAGAAGTTGCGTCATCATTGCCCAACAGTTTGAATATGGAGGTCATGTAAGTAACATATTTGGCGCGAAGGTCGACCGATCTTGGGTCGTCGTTCACGTAATAGTCACGGTCGGGCATGCCCATGCCGGCCTGTGTCAATTGCGCGATGACCATGGAGCTATTGCGGGCGTCGGCCGAGCCATAGATGCCAAAGAGCGGGGAGAATCCATATTGATGGAAACGGATCACGGCCTGCTGCACCTCATCCGGGGTCCCAATTTGGTCAATCTCCTTCAAATATGGAGTGATAAATTCAAGCCCCTGCTTCTCAATTTTGGCAGTATCCATGCCCGAGTTGAAAAGGGTGGCTATCTTATCAGGAACAGAGCCTTTTTCGTTTTTCGCGGCAGCGGTGGTTTTCACCAGGTCGTTCACCTGTTTCTCGGCCACTTCGGCAAGTTTGTCGAACGAACCGTAACGGCCGCGGTCGGCAGGCAACGGGTTGAGCTTCTTCCATCCGCCATTGGCATAGGTATCAAAATCGTTTCCCGGAACAACGGTTTTGTCCAGGTTGGCAGGGTCGATGGCGGGAACCGAAGCCGATTTTTTCGGCTCAACGCACGACATCAGGGTGGCTATAATCATACAGACTGAGATTGAAATAACTGTTAATTTCTTCTTCATAGTATTGGTTTGAATTTTTAAGGGTTTAAAGATATTTAATTTGAATTAACTGCAACATGACATTGCCCAAAGCGCCAACAATCATGGATTGTTAGACTCACAATTATTTAAAAAGTTACATTTTTATCCGGATATTCAGCAACACGGGTGGGCATTTAAAATTTATCGTTGCATTTTTTGCGTCGATTATATAGCTTAATCGTTGCATGGTTGGGTTTTATGCTTGTACGCGGGCTATTTACTGTTTATGAATTTCTCAATTTCATCGATAAAATCCTTCATCTCCCCGAACATCTCTTCTACTATCTCCTTTTCAAACTCAACATAGGAATCATAATCCCCCTTTGTCCTGCGATTAAGCGCTTTGTTGATGATTGTACGTCTTCCATAGTATCTTTGGCTTCATCCAATCGATACCTAATCAATTCAAACCTATCTTTTTCATCTATACTCATGCGTAGATTCCAGACTTTATTGCATTCATAAAAATTGGCTGTTTCCCTCTAATAGTTTTTAATTCTTTTAAAGAAAGCAAATGCGCATCAATAATTATATTATACTTTAGGTCAATCTCATAGCAAATATCAAGTATATTATTCTCATCCTTACCGGAATAATCCCTATCAAGCAAAATTAGAATATCAAAATCTGAATTCTCATTGGCTATCTCTTTAGCTTGAGACCCAAATAATATAACGTTCTTAATGGAATCCTGATATTGCTTTCTGAGAGTATCCCTCAAATCCCTCAATATAACGGCTTTATCCATAATCATCTATTTTGCGGCTAATTTACAACTTTTTAGAGACTGAGTAAAATTTGGTTTTTGTCCCGTTAGGGATATAATGTCGGTAGAATATGAATTGAGACCTAAATTCCGTCCCGTACGGGACGGGATATCTTGCGTTAAATTCTCTTTCTACCGACATTATGTGCCTACGGCACAGTCCTGATCAAGTGATTTCTAATGAATAAAATAGGAACTATATAGTTTAAACAGTTTCTTAGTGAATCTTTTAAAGAAGGAGGAGCAGAATGATAAAGTTAGGTTGGTGGAACAATTACACCAGAAAATCACCCCGAAATTGAAACCACATAAAACAGGGATGCAAAATTTGGATTCGCGAGGGGATTCCGTGCAACTGTGTTTTGTTTATCAATTTCATAGTTACTCTTCCCAGTTTTCATCGTTTAGGTCAATTATGTATTGGGGGTGTCCAAAAACCCATCCAATCTGCTTTTTATCTTCCGTGGCTACTTTATACCAAACCCATTGTAAGTTATTTTTTACATCAAGTTCTTTTGTACTTCCCAAGTAAAACAAACGTTCATGGCGTTTCAGAAAACATATAATCTTGCCATTAATAGGCTTTTCCCTCAACTCAACACTGTCCACATAAGTAGTAATTACCGGTCCCGAGTTTAATGATGGATTAACGGTTTCACGCTTGATATTTAATAAAGATAGATATGGATCTAATCTTGCCATAAAAGTCGATATTTTGGACTCTTTGTAAATAGGTTTTAAATCAACAATATCTGTCCTATTTTCTTTCTCATGATATAAAATAACATCTCTTTTTTTTGTGAAGATGGTATTAACAACCCCATCTTGAAATGGTATCGAAAATATGATGTTATCGTTATAGTTGTCAAAATATACGGATTCGACATATTGTCCTCCTTCATTATTAGTTCCCTTTACAATTAGTTTTTGTAAATTTCTAGATTTGTCGACATAACCTTCAAGTTTAGTTGTATCATTTCCATTTACGACATTAGCAAATAGGTTTGGGGACTTTTGACTTAATGAATTAATAAGATTTCTTGTTCTCAAAATAGTCGGGTCAATAGTTTGGGCTGGTTCATCTGATTTTTGTTTGTTCAATAAAACCTGAGCCAAACAATTGTAATGAAGCGAGATGATCAGTACTAAGAATATAATATTTCTCATGAGTTGCAATTTTTGTGATCTATGCTTCATGTTGGGACTCGTGCCTCAACCACACGAAACCTTAGTTATTGGCTGGCGTTCCGCTCCATGAAAACCAAACTATTGGAGTTAGGCATTGATTTTTCTTGGTTGCGATGCCTTTTTAACTTTAGTCGGTTTCTTAGCGCCCAACAATTTATGAGCCTTTATATATTCGCTGATAGCATGTTCTTCTTCTTTTGTCATGGGATCTTGTCCACCAATAAAATCCACATCAAGCTCTGCAGGTTTACGTTTCATTTTGGAAAATATTTATTGATGAGTTTTAATGCTGCTTTGGTATCAATTATCATTATTCTTCCACCGATATGTACGGCACCTAAAGTGTCAATATAATGTTGAATAAGCTGTGTCTTTGAGATAAAGGAGACATTTCCTTCGTGCCCCCGCTGAAAAGCTAGTTTGCAAACAAAAGCGACTAAATTTCCTGGGACTCCGGCGTAAACTTTGGTTTTCCCTTTGTTAAATGGGGCACTCTCAACCAAATGCATGTAAACGTGGTCTGACTTTATTTCTATACTTACTAATCCTTGAATAACCGATTGATTGTTTACGATTGTCAGTTTATAAACATCTTTCTCGGGTTGTATATACTCTGATTTCCAGTCAAATTGCCAGCCATTCTTCTTGGTCACCGTTTTGAGGTCTGCGATCGAAATAATTGTGATATCTGTCGCGAAACTGTCGCCAGTCACAACATTTTCAATAGAGTTTGTCAATTTGTCAACCTCAAAATCAAGCCCTATTTGTTCACGCCTCTTCACTTATCAAAGATACAAAATAAGGGCTAAATATACCAGAAGAACATCCCTAAAAATCGAACCCCCATAAAATACGGATGCAAAATTAGGATTCGTGAAGGGATTTCGTGCTATAGTATCTATCTCCATTTAGTTTTTTTCTCAATTCGAATTGTCCAATATATTTTCCGGAAAAGTATGCAATCATAGCTACAACAACTGCGTATTTGGACAGAAGATTCGAGTAACCAAAATAATCTATCAGAGAAAATACAACACCGATAACGATGATAAATAAAATATCAAAGAATGGAACATTTGTCATGAGGAGGAATATTTTTTCTAAATCGTTTTATTTTGTGAATATATAAAATCCAGATAAGTTTTTAACCAAGGCCGCAAGGAACATGCTTTACAATTACCTATACCTGCCCAATTATCTGATGATTTATACTCAATAATATGTGGATATAAAATTGGCATCTGTGTGAGGGACTTCAGGCTACAGGACTTCATGTTGGGGCTCGTCCCTCAACCACACGAAGCCTTAGTTATTGGGTGCTAGGTTTTGTTTCTTTTTTTAAATATTCCTTTTTGGAATAATCATTTTTCTTATCTTTGCAAAAAGAAGCAAGATGAATGAAGTAACAATAAAAAATTCAGGTGCTACGTTTACGCCAACAGAATTAGCTGATTTTCTTTCTGATAGATTGTTTTCTGAACTTAATCAGCAAGCAGAAACTTCATATACTATTCTGGACCCAGCCTGTGGAGAAGGTGAGCTTTTAGCTTCCATTGCTCGAAAATTCAAAGCATCACATAATAATTTCAAACTTAACATTAAAGGTTTTGATACTAATATTGACTATCTAATAGCCGCCAAGTTAAATCTATCCGAGTTTAATATTAATGTAGATATTCAGAATCAAGATTTTTTAAGCACTCAAGGGGTTTGTGTTGAACCTCTGAATTTATTTAGTCAGAATATTAGTGAAGAATATGCTGATATCATTATTGCAAATCCACCTTATGTTAGAACGCAAATACTTGGAACTGAAAAAGCCCAAGAAATTGCAAAGCGATTTAATTTAAAAGGGCGTGTTGATTTGTATTATCCGTTCTTAATAGCAATGACAAACGTATTAAAGAAAGGCGGCTTAATTGGTGTAATTACATCCAATAGATATTTATTTACCAAAAGTGGCGAATCAATTCGGAAGTTTTTGCTTGAAAATTATGAACCCATTGAAGTCATTGACTTAGGAGACACAAAAATATTCGAAGCTGCCGTTTTACCTGCAATTTTTATTGGACGAAAAAAATCAAGTAAAATACTACTTTCAGAACCATGCAAGTTTGCTAAAATCTATGAAGAGTTAAATGGAACTCATAAACCTATTTTGGAAGCTAAATCTTTATTTGATATTATAAACACAAACAAATCAGGCATTTATTCGGTAAATGAACGAAAATATAATTTTTCCGTAGGATCGCTAAAACATGCGCCAAATAAGACAGATATATGGCAAATGACCAATTCGGAAGAGAATACATGGATTGAACAGATTAGTAAAAATTCTACATTTCAGATTGGAGATAAATTTAAGGTCAGAGTTGGTGTAAAATCCTGTGCGGATAACGTGTATCTTAAGCAGAATTGGGATAATGAACCTTTTGTGCCTGAAATTAAACTATTTAAAAAACTAATTTCACAAGAAAATATACAACGTTGGTGTTTTTCTTCTGGTAATAATCTTAAAATATTATATCCGCATTATTCAGAAAATGGGAAAAGATTAGTTATTAATCTTGAAGATTATCCCAATGCTAAAAAATATTTTGAAGCTAATAAAGAGCAATTAGAAGGTCGAAATTATTTAATTGAGGCAGGTCGCAAGTGGTATGAAATGTGGGTACCACAAAATCCCGAATTTTGGGCTTTGCCCAAATTAGTATTTCCTGATATTAGTGTCGATGCAAGGTTTTATTATGATGAATTTGGTTCGGTTGTAAATGGCAATTGCTATTGGATTGTTGCGCAATCTGAACAAGAAAAGGAGTTGTTGTTGTTAATTCAAGGTGTTGCAAATTCAGATCTAATGGCACAATACCATGATTTATGCTTTAACAATAAGTTATATTCGGGCCGAAGGAGATATTTTAGTCAGTATATTGAAAAATATCCAATACCAAACCCTAACAAAAATAGTTCAAAGCAGATAATTGAAGTTGTAAAAAAACTAAATGAATTATCTGCATTAAATCAAGAGGTTGCTGAATTGGAAACCAAACTCAATGATTTGGTTAAAGAATCGTTTGGCTTCTAAGGATTATAAACACACATTCCGTCATAAGAATGAAAGAAACTCATCGGGATAGTGCGTTGGCATTTATAACTGACATCACTAACATAGGTAAATATTTCGCCAAGCTTTTCTCCTGGTGCAAGTATTATACCCTCGATTATATCGGTTTTGGGATTGGTTAGTGCAATTAAATATCTAACATCAAAAGTTGTCAAATTATTTTCCACAACAACAACTTCCTCTTTTTCAGGAGTGAACCGACCTAAATCGACTGTTTGTGCATCTTGAACTTTTACCTCAAGTAATTGATTTGGAATGTCAGGAAAACCACCAACCAGATTTTCATTATCCGTCATTTTGTAACCTAAAAGTTCAAGAGTTATACGCTCAAGTGCTTGCCCTCTGTTTTTTGTTGCTGAATTACTCAGTTTCTTCCCAATAAGTTTTTTAGCAACCCTTTCAGTCAATAGTTTGATAGAGTATAAGTTTTGGATACTTGGCTCATTAGACATTGAATCATCAGGCTCTTTATATGTATCAGTAATTAAATAAGATAGCTTTTTTGAGTCTGGGAATGTTAAAATTTTCGATTCACTTGAATAAATTTGATTTCGGGCTTTGTGGGATATTAACAATTGATGTTTGATTGTCGGCTTCCCAAATTTACCGAAATGCGTTTCAATGTATTCTGCTGTAAGTATGACAATTAAAGAAATGATATTTTTCAGAGAATCAATTTTAACAAAAATGTATCTTACTTCATCACATTTTAATGTTTCACCAGAATCGTATTTTATTAAAACCGTTTTACAATTTGGTATCCTATTCCATACTTGTAAATTATAAGATTCTCCGCTTGTTACTGTGTAAGAATCGATCAATTCCCTAAGCATTTTAGGCACGCCCTTTTTCTTGGGTGGAACAATTTCGAATTCTTCAGTATTAGCTCCTTCAGGAAGTCCATTTCTTAGTAGTTCAGTAGCAATAAGTTTTCTAATATTAGCTCCGTCTGTTCGGGTTTTTCCTGTTAGTTTAAATTCGCTACCGACAAGTCCCTTAAAAATTTCGGGTAGTTTTGCTATTTCTGTTAAATGTTTTGGGGATTTTGGTGGAATTTTAAATGCTTCGTCCATATTCTTTATTTCACAGATTCATTTTCAGGAATAAAGAATGTTATGGGCCGATTATAATATTTTGCTAGTTCTAGTAAAATTAAAAAATCTAAACGCCTTGCCCCGTTTTCAATTTTTGACAATTCACTTTGTGAAACAATCTTTCTGTCCGAAACTTGTTTTTGTGAAAGTCCTGCCTGCTCACGTGCTTCAATCAATCTACATGAGAGGAAACGTCTTTTTTCACTATAATCATTTCTGCTCATAATACTCAATATTCCATTTTGCAATATTATGAAGAATGATTTGGTATTCCTTTTTGGAATATTTTCAGCAAATTCAAGGGTTTGTCAGAGGGAAATTCAATTTATTTTTCGCTGTAACGCTTCCTCGGAGCTTTTCATAGCCTTGCACACAACGTATTAGCATTTCATTTAGCGGTTTCCCAAATTTATGTAAAATATAGTTGAAAGGCAAATAGTTAGGTTGAATTTGAGTAAAAAGAGAAGAGGAAATCGTGCAAGGCAAATTTGGTGACGCGGTTTGTAACCGCATTTCTTAAATATCCACGATTAAAATCGCGGCACCCGATAGCCATTGCGCTTGCCAAAAGAGCCGCCCGCCGGGCGGCTCTTTTGGCTTCAGAACCCTCCTAAATTTAAAATCGACACCAGCATGAGCTATACTTAACAGCATAGAAATTGCAATGAAATTGCTAACTTTAAACAGTATAAAACCTGAAGCCGATGGAAAAACTGATGCTTTTTGGCATACTGAGCCTACCTTTAATTGTTATTTCCAGAAGGAATCTCTTTGCTCCCGAAAGCCATGGTTTCTATCGGTTTTTTAGCTGGGAATGTATCCTGTGGCTATTGCTCTCCAATTACAAATATTGGTTTGAAGATCCCTTTGCGCTTAGGCAAATCGGCTCCTGGGTTTTGCTCTTTGTCTCTATTTACTATGTTGCGGCAGGAAGCATCCTCCTGGTTAGAAAGGGTAAACCGGCCAAGGCAGAAGAGCGGGGGGAGCTCTACCAATTTGAGAAAACCACAGCGTTGGTCGACCGTGGTATCTATCGCTACATCCGGCATCCGCTTTACGGCTCTCTTTTGTTGCTTACCTGGGGCATATTTCTGAAAAATACAACATACCCTCTTTTTCTTATTTCCCTTATTTCCACCTTATTTCTTTACCTCACAGCGCTATTCGATGAGAAAGAGTGTGTCGCTTACTTTGGCAACAAATACCTCGATTACATGAAACGGAGCAAGATGTTCATCCCATTCTTATTTTAACACTTTGTGGTCCGGTAAATTGGATTTTGTTCCATTTTGCTATATTTAGGATCTCTATTCATCCATTATTTCAGAAACATGGGAAATCAAAGGAGTTTGGTAAGGACCCTCGGATTGGGGTATGTCATTATTTTCGTAGTTGCAAACATCATTGGATCAGGTGTATATAAAAAAATTGCTCCGATGGCTGCCGAACTTCACTCCTCTGTCTGGATACTGATGGCATGGATTGTAGGCGGTATTATCACCCTGTTTGGGGCCCTTAGCAATGCAGAGGTAGCCGGCCTGCTGGCGGATACCGGGGGCGATTTCGTCTATTTCAAGAAAATTTACAACCGCTTTTTTGCCTTTTTGTACGGGTGGTCCCTTTTTACGGTGATCCAGACGGCAACCATCTCTTCGCTGGCCTACGTTTTCGCGCAATCGCTCAACAGCATCGTGCCGATCCCGGAGATCTTTCCCTCCCTGCAAACTTTTTCGATCGGAGGGGTCTTCTTCCCTTTTCAGGATTTTGGCGTTAAACTTACTGCCATTCTATTGATCCTTCTCCTGACCGGGCTCAATATTTCCGGACTCAAAAGCGGGGCGGGCACCAGCAAAGCCATCTTGATGCTGGTGGGTGCAGGTTTGCTGGTCATCGTAGTCTTTGGACTGAGCCATGTAAAGGCCACACCTGCCAACTTTATGGATGTCAGGGAGCTGACCAATGGTGCCGTAACCCTTTCGTCTTTCTATACCGCCATGCTTGCTGCATTCTGGGCATACCAGGGATGGGTCTCGGTAGGATTTATCGGAGGAGAGGTCAAAGTTCCGAAGAAAAATATCCCGAGGGGAATAGTCATCGGCGTTTTTGTCATCATTGCCATCTATTTGCTGGTTAATATGACCTATCTCTCACTTTTGTCCATTCCGCAATTGGAGCAGGTGTACAATGCTGGCAACCAAATTGCAGCCGTTGAGGCGGTCCGCAGTTTTTGGGGCGCTGGCGGTGTGCTTTTCATCTCCCTATTGATTCTAGTGACCACACTGGGGTGTACCAATGCCAGTATTCTCACCGGTGCGCGTCCCTATTATGCCATGGCGCGCGAAAGGCTTTTCTTTCCGGGGATCGCGAAACTCAACAGCGCCAATGTACCATCCAACTCTTTGCTCTGGCAGGGAATCTGGGCCTCGGTGCTGGTGCTGTCGGGTACTTTCGATCAATTGACCGACATGATCATTTTCGCTGTCTTTATCTTTTACGGCGCTACCTCATTGGGGGTCATTATTTTAAGGTACAAGATGCCCGATGCCCACCGGCCTTACAAGGTTTGGGGTTATCCTGTTGTGCCTGTGATCTTTATTCTGTTCTGTGTTGGACTTTTTATCAATACAATAGTTACGAGGCCGCGCGAAGCAGCCATTGGTATGACCCTTATCCTGGCAGGTATTCCTGTTTTCCTTTATCTGCAAAGGAAATATGGGAAAGAGGATAGCGATTAATAAGTAGAACATAAAAATTACCACGAAGGGCTCAAAGGAATGCACGAAGGACACGATGATATTGAACAGATAATTATTATTTTGTGCCCTTTGTGTTTCCCTTTGATCCCTTCGTGGTAAATGACAAAAGTTTCTAATTCGGAGAAATTTATCTTCCTTTGCATCGATTTTGGTAAACAGTGACTTCGGTGTACCGGTTCATCTGTTCGACCAGCTATCAATTGAAAACAGATCGATCGCTTTCAATGGGAAAAACAGGATATTATCTTCTCAGGACTTTTACCTGGTTGCTTCAAAGGCTTCCTCTTTGGTTTCATTATCTGGTTTCCGATCTCTTCTTTTTTGTAGCCTTTTACGTCATCCGCTACCGGCGGGATGTGGTAGCCACTAATCTGGACAACTCGTTTCCTGCTATGAGCAAGAAGGAGCGAGAGTTGATAGCCAAGAAATTTTATGCCCATTTCTGCGATACCATTTTTGAAACGCTTTACTTCGACTGGGGTTCTGAGAAAGAGATGAAAAAGCGGGTGGTCTACCTCAATCCGGAGTTGCTGAATGGTTATCTGGATGAAGGGCGGCAGGTACTTGCCTTTTTCGGTCATTACAACAACTGGGAATGGTTCTGCAATCTTGGGCTTTATTCCAACCACCGTTTGTATGCGGTATACAAGAAGCTCAAAAATCCAAGCTTCGAGCGTTTTTACGTCAATCTCAGAAACCGGTTTGGGGCCATTCCACTTGAAAGGGCAGATACTTTCAAACAGTTGTACGATGACCACCGGCAGGGAATACCTTCGATGTCGGCCTTTTTGTTCGATCAGACACCCCGGATTTATGAGATTAAACATTGGATTACCTTTCTGAACCAAGATACCCCTGTCGTACTTGGCGCCGAAAAGATTGCCCAAAAGTTGGATGCTGTTGTCCTTTTCCTCTATTCAAGAAAAGTAAAAAGGGGATATTACGAGACAGAATTCAGGTTGGTCTCCGACAAGGCAAAAACGCTTCCCCAGTACGAGATTACCGATACCTGCAACGCCCTTCTGGAACAACAAATCCTTGAACAGCCCGAAAATTGGCTATGGTCCCACAAACGCTGGAAACACAAACGGGATAATTCCTAACACTTTCGCTACTGGGCTTCACAGGAAAGATTATCCTGGGAGGATCTAATGCAGCCCACATTTAAGTTTTGTTAACTGAATATTCTTTTATATTCTGGAATTTGTTCCTAGTTTTGCGCGTCAAAATATACCCCTTAACATGAATAATATCAAGATTTTCTTCTCAATCCTGGCTGGAATATGTTTATTTGTAAGTTGTGGAAATGGTAACAAGTCCGGTCAAAAGGGAAAAGTGACCGATATTGATGGAAATGTATATTCCACTGTAATCATCGGCGGTCAGACCTGGATGGCAGAAAATCTTAGGACAACCAAATACAATGATGGGAGCGCTATTCCTTATGTGACCGATGAGGCCTGGACTGATCTCAAAACAGGGGCCCTTAGTTGGTATAACAATGATTCTGCTGCCTTCAAATCAACACATGGGGCAGTATACAATTGGTACACCGTTCATACAGGAAAACTTTGTCCGGCAGGATGGCATGTTCCCACTGACAAGGAGTGGAGAATTTTAACCGATTTTCTGGGTGGCGAGTTAGTTGCAGGCAATGAGATGAAAGCAACCGAAGTCTGGAACAGGAATGGGAGTGAAACCAACTCCAGCGGTTTCTCAGCGATTCCATGTGGCTATCGTAACTTCAAAGGTTCCTACGGTTCAAGTGGCAAAAGCGGATATTGGTGGAGTTCCACGCCCTATTATGACAATGCATGGTACTGCGTCATGTTTAAAGGAGATGCTACGGCCAACAAATTCTACGGCCGAACCCAGAGTGGTTTTTCAGTTCGTTGCATTCAAAATAGATAATTCTGTTATAAAGGAATCCAGTGTTCCCCGATATTCCATCCTTTTACCAAAAGCACTAACTTTTTGTCTGTCAAAACTGCTTTGGAAGCGCTCGCTTTGCAGTTGATGGATTCGCCCGGAGCCAATGAAAAATAGTTCGACGACCAATAAGCAGGAAGCACCTCTTCATTCTCCTTCATCAATCGTGGATTCACAAAAAAGGCCAGTTTCTTGCTGTCGTTGGTGAATTTTAGACTCCAAACCGTCTCTGTTTTGATTTGCTCTTTTTTCAGTACTGTAGCCGAGACTTCTGCGTGTGGCATGGATTGAAGAGCGGTATAATTGTTGTCGGCCGCCAGCCAGTAAGTATTGTGGGAAATCACATTGCCCTTTGCGTCCTTCAGATTTAGCACGACAAAATGTACCTCTTTGGAGTTTGCCAGAAAACTGGAGAGGGAGAAGCTTTCTTTGACATCAGAGGAGGCAAGCGAAACTGTGGCGCTTTTGTGTGCCACCAACTTCGAATCCAGCCCGTATATATCAGCATCAACTGTCAAATTGGGAACTTCCCGGTAGGTCCTGTTGATGACAGAAACAACATGGTCGAGTGGATTCAGTTGAACGTGAACCGGTTCGCAACTGTTCTGCATGAAATAATAGCCTGCATTGGGTTCAAGGTACCAGTCGTAAACCTGCCAGACCACACTCGGAAAGGCTGCATTGAGTTTCCAGAGCATGATGCCGCCTATGTCATTCAACCGGTGTCCGGCAGCTTCGAAAGTACCCTGATAGCCTGTGGCATTCATCAACTGCATCTTATCTGAGAAATCTTCCATCGAGACGGGTTTTCCATACCTTTTCTCCATGGAATAATAGTAGGCATCGTACTTGCCATTGCCGGTTGCCGCATCGTGGTAACCCCATGAGTTGTTAAGAGGGAAGGGTAATTTGGTATCCCACACCAGGTTGGGAATTATTTTGATGAGGGAGTTGTAGGGTGGCTGTGAGGGTAATCCGGTTTCATCCTTGAATACCCAGTCCTTGGCATTGTCGGCCAACCGGTAATACTCTTTCGAATCCTGCCAGGTGTAGGGTCCGCTGCTATAAACGCCGGATGCTTTGTTGTCGGGCCAGGCGCCGTCAAAGCCATCCGGTAATTTGGCGAAACCTGATGAACAGGGGATAAACGGCCTGGTACCATCGAGTTTGATGATGCTCTCTCGCATGGTGGCATAGACATCTTTCCTGATGTGTCCTTCATTTCCACCGGTCCAAAGCAGCAGGCTGGCATGGTTGCGAATCCTGTAGATGGTGCTGATCACATTTTTTACGAAAATTTCGGGTTGCAGCGGCCAATCCGTGGATCCCTTGAATTCGCCGTGGGTATCTCCGGTCACCCAGAAATCTGACCACACCAGCAATCCGTAACGATCGGCCAAATCAAAAAAGGCATCGGGTGGCGTTACACCTCCGCCCCAAATCCTAACCAGGTTGATGTTCGAATTCCGGCAAAGGTGCAACTCGGCGTCATACCTGGCCGAATCGCGGTTCAGCATCATATCGGGCACCCAGGCGCCGCCGGTTAACTGAATCCTTCGTCCGTTGACAGAGAATTCGCGCCGCAAGTATTTTCCGGGAACCTCCTCTGCCTTTGTACTGACGGTGCGAATACCGAAAACGAAGGAGGTGTCGTCGGTGCATTTGCCCCCGGTTTCATATTTGAGGCGGATGCGGTACAAATTGGGATCGCCGTATCCATTGGGCCACCACAAATGGGGTCGTTTTAAAAGAAGCTGACTGGTGTTATCACTGTTCAAGACAACACTGGTTTGCGCTCCGGCGGCAATAAATACCTCTTTTGAAAACTGAACAGCAGCGCCGGTAAAATTTTCAGGAGTAATCGAGACATTCAAAACTCCTTTACTGCCGGTTAAATTGTGGTTAGAAAGGTTTAGCTTCAGGGAGAGTTTGGCAACCGTCGTATCAGGAAGGTTGGGCAAATCCGTGATGATTTGCGGTTGTACAATGGTCACATCGCCTGAGGTCCGCAGAAATACCGGTTGCCAGATTCCCATGTTCCGGTCTCGGGTTGGTGGAACCCAGTCCCATCCAACAGAACAGACCATGGTTACATTTTTGCCGATATCCCCGGTAGGGCCTCCGTTTTCAAAAAAGTCGTCAAATGCTTTTAGTTGCTCTTTGGCTGGTAACCCGGGAAAGTCGAGGGGGTAAATTTTCACGGCAAGCACATTTTCTGCCCCTGTAATGATTGTTTTGCTCACATCAAAGCTGTATTCGGCGAACATACCGGCCATCTGGGTCGAATCGGCCAACTGTTTGCCATTGACCCATACCGCCGCCCGGTAGTTGATCCCTTTGAATATCAGTTAGAAGTGACGGCCTTTGTCGGTTGCCGGAACCTTGAAAGAGGAGCGGTACCAATATGGTTTTTTCCAGGGATTGGGAAGATTGGGCAGATGGCTGTACTGTTCCAGGTTGTAGGTCTTGTTGAACTCATCTGAAGCATCCGGGATGAGCATGTTGTTCATACCCGAATAGGGATCGGGATAGATTCGATTGGCTACAAGCCCTGTCAATACCGTGCAGGGGACCTCAACAGGAAACCAGTATACATTGGAATGGAAGGCAGAAGTAGAGATTACTTCACCGGGTGCCTGAATCAAATCGGAAGATTGAAGTTGGAATTGGGTCAGTTTTTCCTGTTTGATTTTTTGCGCTTGGGTAAAAGTATTTTGTGCACCGATCAAAACAAGGAGAATAAACAGGTTTAAGGTTTTCATGTTAAGAGAATTGCGGTGAAAACAGATCAGCAGGAGATTCCGATTCCGGACTCCTGCTGATATCAAATTTTACAAAATTGATCAAAGATTCTCGCCATACGAAAATCCTGCCCTTGCCGGCTCTTTGATATAGGCATCCAACTCGGGATGATTGGTTACTTTCATGTTTTTGGCATCGTATTCGATGCGGGTATTGAACCTTTGCGCCAAAACTCCGGTAAGCGCCATCTCCACCAGACCGGTAGCATAATCGAAATTGGATCCGGGCTCTTTCCCGTGTTTGATGGCTTCTGCCCATTCGCGCTGCGGGTTTTCCTGGAAGGTACGTGGGATGGTCTGGGTGGGCAAGTTTGGCTTAAAGGACTCCCACTCGGGCATAGGCATGAGCAGCCTGGGATCGTTGGGGCGCCCACCGGTGATGAGGCAATGCTTATCCCCAACCATGATCATTCCGGTGCCGGCTAATTTCTCTACTTTCCATTCGGGACGAATTTCGGGTTTTAAACCGCCTTCGTACCAGCGCATGGTCACCGGAGGTTTGTTTCCGCGTGCAGGGAAATCCCAGCGGATAACGGCCTGATCTGAGAGAAAACCGGTATCTGGTACGGGGGATTTGAATTCAGCCTCTGCTACCGTGGGTAAACCCAGATCGAGCGACCAATAGGGAGCGTCGAGGGTATGGCAACACCAGTCGCCCATCTCTCCGTTTCCGAAATCGAACCAGCCTCGCCAGGTTTTGGGCGCGTAAACTTCGTTGTAAGGCCGTTTGGCTGCCGGTCCCAGCCACAAATCCCAATCAAAACCTGCCGGAATAGGCTGTTCTGCGGGAGGGAAACTATCCGGTTTTCTAAAATATTTGTCGGGTCCAAAATCTGGACCATCGAACCATGCGATAACTTCAGTCACATTGCCAAGTAAACCCGCGTCGTACCACTCTTTGACACAGCGTATTCCGTTGGTGGTATGACCCTGGTTGGCCATTTGCGTAACCACCTTGTAGTGATGGGCCGCTTTCTTCAGGGTACGAAGTTGCCAGATATTGTGGGCAAGCGGTTTTTCGACAATCACGTGTTTTCCCAATTGCATCGCAGCCATGGCAGCAGGGAAGTGGGAATGGTCGGGCGTGCAGACCATCACCGCATCGATCTCTTTGTGCATTTGATCGAACATCACCCTGTAATCCTTGAAACGTCTGGCTTTCGGCATCGCTTTATAAGCACCGGCAGCGCGGTTGTCGTCA
>JALOCD010000067.1 GCA_023228025.1 Prolixibacteraceae bacterium
CTCGCCGCAGGAGGAGCAATGTCCGATCCATTTGGGTGAGGCATATCCGCAATTCTGACAGACAAACGATGTTTTTAATTTTGCCAATTTATACCAGTCTGTTGGTTTCAGTATCCGGGAAAATAATCCAAGGCTCAAAGGTTTTTGCCTCTTCGAAATCCATGGATGCGTATGAGACGATGATGATCACATCGCCCACAACGACTTTACGGGCAGCAGGGCCATTGAGAATGATGTCGCCGGATTTTCTGCGCCCCCGAATGACATAAGTCTCAAACCTTTCCCCATTGTTGATGTTGACAATCTGAACCTTCTCATTCTCGATCAGGTTGGCAGCATTCATCAACTCTTCATCGATGGTAATACTCCCGACATACTGAAGGTCGGCCCCCGTCACTGTTACCCTGTGAATTTTCGACTTGCAAACTTCTATAAACATCTTGAATATATTTATTTAGCAAAAATAATGTTGTCTATCAATCGTACCTTTCCGGCAAAAACGGCAATGCATCCTACTTTTGATCCCTTCTGGTCCCAGGAGGAGACAGCTTCGAGGGTCAATTCATCCACAATTTCAAAGTATTCAACCCGAAGCAACCCCGACAAATTTATCCTGTCCTTTACATGCTTTTTGACCTCTTCAGGTGTAAAGTGGCCCGCTTCTTCCAATGCAATTTGCAACGACTTGTAAATTAGTGGTGCAATGGTGCGGTGTTCAGGGGTAAGCAGCATATTTCTTGAGCTCATTGCAAGGCCATCTGCCTCCCGAACGATGTCGCATGCCACAATCCCGATAGGAAGGTTTAGCATGGAACACATATTTTTAATGATCGAATATTGCTGAAAATCTTTCAACCCAAAATAGGCCTTGTCCGGTTTGACCACATCGAACAATTTGCTCACTACTTGTGCAACCCCGTTAAAATGACCAGGCCGGAATTGACCTTCCATAACCAATTCCAATGCACCAAAGTCAAATTTGCGGTTATCCGGCTCAGGATAGATCTCTTCTACTGCAGGGGCAAAAACATAATCGCACGGGCTATCTGCAAGAAGGGCTAAATCCGAATCAAGCCTCCGTGGGTAATTCCGAAGATCATTGGGGTCGTTGAACTGGGTTGGATTGACGAAAATGGAGACAACTACCCGATCGTTTTCCGATCCGGCACGATTCACCAAAGAGAGATGTCCCTGGTGCAAAGCCCCCATGGTCGGTACAAAACCAATGGTAAGTCCATTGTGCTTGTCCGCATTGAGCGCTTGGCGCAACTCACTTATTGTCTTGAAAAGCTCCATTTTGACGTCTGATTCAACATGCAAAGTTAAGGAAAAAAGAAGTGCCTAAAGTATTTAAAGTGCCTTAAATGCCTAAAGTAAAAGCCATCAAAATGGGGAGTCCAAAAGTACTTTAGGCACTCTAGTTCACTTTAGGCACTCTAGGCACTTCTTTTCCTTTCACTTAGTTTAACTTTTGCCTTCCTGAAATAGGTTGAAAGTTGCGGAATTTTTATATATTTTTGCAAAACATTTTAAGTTTAAAAAATGGAAAAAAAGAAGGTTCTATTTATCTCACAGGAAATCACCCCTTATCTGCCTGAATCAGAGATTGCCGGGATTGGAAGGTATCTGCCTCAGGGTATACAGGAACGCGGGAAAGAGATCCGTACCTTCATGCCACGTTTTGGGAATGTCAATGAAAGAAGAAACCAGTTACATGAAGTGATCCGTTTATCGGGAATGAATCTGATCATCAACGACAACGATCATCCGCTGATAATCAAGGTTGCATCGATCCAGGCAGCCAGGATGCAAGTGTACTTTATCGACAATGAAGATTATTTCCAAAGAAAATATTCATTGAAAGACGAAAATGATGTTGAGTTCGAAGACAACGACGAGCGTGCAATTTTCTTCGCCAGAGGCGTTTTGGAGACGGTCATCAAGCTTCGCTGGTCGCCTGATATCATCCATTGCCATGGATGGTTTACCGGTATGGTTCCACTTTTTGTCAAGAAGACCTACAAGGACAATCCGTTGTTTGCAAATACACGCATCGTATATTCGGTCTACGACGATCATTTCGTAAGCCCGCTAAACCCTGAGATGGCCAGAAAGATCGCAGAAGATGGTATCAACCTGAAAGATATCTCAGTCATCAATGAACCGACTTTTGAGAATTATACCAAGCTCGCGCTTACCTATTCGGATGCAGCCATCAAAGGAAGTGAAGTGATTAATCCTGTCATCGAACAACATATAAAGGCTTCAGGAATGCAGTATCTCGACTATCAGCCAAAAGAGAGTTACATCGATTCCTATTTCGATTTTTACAATAATATTTTATAATTTGCGCCGGTTTACTAAAAAGTTGATTCAATTGAAAAATCGATATTTTGAAGCTTTTGCCCTTGTTGGGTCTTCCATAATAATATCTCTCCTATTCACCGGTTGCAAGAAAGGTGACGAAAGTTTGGGACGAAATCTAATCCCCGGTAGTTCTGCTGTTTACTCAAGGACTTACTCAGAATCCGGCACCATCAAGTCTTTTACTTTTACAGACGATAAGATCAGGGTAGACCGCCCGGCTTATAACTATATCGGTAGTTTCAACGATCCGCTATTCGGTCGGACTGACGGTGCTTTTGCGGCACAATACAGACTGGCTGCAAATCCTGATTATGATGCTACAGCCACACTGGATTCATTGATCCTGCGGTTAACCTATAAGCGGATTTATGGAGATACCGCAACGGTGCAAAACTTGAAAGTATATGAGCTGACCGGTGACCTGGAATACGATGCCAAATACATGTCATCCTTTAACCTTAAATCGTTGGCTTCGACAACACCTGTTGGATCAGTAAGTTTTATTCCAAAATTTAAAACAGACTCTGCCAAGACGGATACAACGACCCAATATGTACGCGTCAATCTGGATCCTGCCCTCGGCAACCGCTTGATTAAACTGGACTCGCTCCATATGATTTCGAATGAAGTTTTCCTTAAAAATTTCAAGGGATTGTACGTGGAAGCCGCCTCTACCGGAAGAAAAGGGACTTTAATCGGACTCACGGCAGCCGGATCCGGCATGGGACTCTATTACCATACTGCGAAGAAAGACTCGCTCTTCTTTTCTTACAACGTCACCACCAATTCTGCCAATGTCGCTGCCTTTTCGCACGATTACCGGAATAGCGCATTCTCGGCACATTTGAACCAGGAGCTCATTCAGGATACCCTGGTTTATCTTCAGCCTACCGGAGGCACCAAAGTAAAGATCAATATTCCATCCTTAAATAAATGGAAGGATTCGACCATGTACGCAGTCAGCAAGGCTTCTCTCACCTTTTTTGTCGATACGCTTGTCTCTGATCCAAGGCGTTACAAGATGCCCTCCTCAGTCTATCTTAAATACACAGACAGTACCGGCGCTGAGGCCTTCCCAAAAGACAGCCAGTTGTCGAGCACCTATTACGGAGGTAGTTATGATGCAACAACCGCCAGTTACACCTTCAATATTACCAGGCACCTTGAGCAGATCCTGAAAGGTGAGATCGATAATACCAGTTTCTTTCTGGTCAATGCTGATCGCAACGGATCGCCTTACCGTGTAGTGCTTAAAGGTGGAAATAGTTCGCGCCCAATTCAGCTGAATATAAAATACACCAGATACCAGTAATTGTCAAGCCTGTTCTCTTCGTTGAGATAACCAGGAATTGGGTTCTGCTAAGCCTGTAACCAAGATCATGTAAATTAAAGTCAAACTGTGGTAAAAAGATTCGTACATATTGTTGCTTCAGTTTTGGTTCCTTTGCTGCTGGTTTACTCGTGCGCCAACATGGGAATGCCCAAAGGCGGTCCCAAAGACAAGGCAGCACCCTTCATTGTAAAGAGCATTCCGGAGAATAACCAGTTGAATTTTAAAGACAACAAGATTCGAATTAGCTTTGATGAATTTGTTGTCCCGGATGAAATGAATGAAAAATTTATCGTTTCACCACCGACGACCAAGAAACCTATTTTCAAAACAAAAGGCAAAACATTCATCGTAGACCTGAACGAGAAACTTCGACCCAATACCACCTATTCGCTTGATTTCAAAGACGGAATCGTCGACAACAACGAAAAAAACAGATACAAGAACCTGCGTTTAGCCTTCTCTACCGGTCCGACGCTAGACTCGCTCCGCATCGTTGGTTTTGTCAGGGATGCATTTACGCTCGAACCCTCAAAAAACTGCTTTATCCTTCTTTACAAAGGATCTTCCGATACCCTTGTGCACAAGACACGCCCTGATTTCATAGGAAAAACCAATGCGCAGGGATTCTTTGCAGTTACCAATCTGCCAAAAGCCAGTTACCTGATGTATGCCTTGAGCGATATCGATAACAACCTGAAATACACATCCGGAGTAGATTCAATTGCCTTTCTGGGATCAAGAATTGAACCTTCCGCCGAATTTCAACCCCAACGGGATACGGTAGTCACCGGAGCAGACACGCTTGTGGTTCTTGGGAAGACGAGATTTTATCCGGATCCTATCAATTTTTCCCTTTTCTTCGAGAAAGGATTTGATCTGAACCTCGACAAATATGAGCGCCCCAACCGCAAAACCATCGATCTTACCTTCACCGGCTCGACGGCCGATACCTTCAATATAGAGGTACTTAATGTCCATCCGAAAGGCCCCTGGAACATCATTGAAAAGAGTAAAAAGTCAGATACCCTGAAAATATGGCTGACAGATTCATTGGTTTACAAAAGGGATACACTCGCCCTAAAGCTCTCCTATCTTCAACAGGACAGCCTCGGACACTTTTTTACCAAGAAGGATACAATAAAACTATATCTATCTGACAGCCAGATAAATAAACCAGAAAAAGAAAAGCGTAAAGAGCGCAGGAAAATAGTCACTGAACAAAAAAGTGTTACATTGACAACAAATTTGGGCAGTATCCTGGATACCTACCGGGATGTTCAAATTGAGTCGCCTGAACCCATATTATCCTTTGACACATCACTGGTAGGGCTATTTGTGAAAAAAGATACCTCATTTTACAAGATTCCCCCGAAAATCAGGCCTGACCCTGTTAATCACCGAAGGTTCCTACTCTCCTATCCGTGGGAATTTGGAACCTCTTACAAACTTACGATAGATTCGACGGCGCTTCATACCATCTATGGCATGTATGGAAAGGCGCTAAAAAACGAGTTCAGGACACAGGAAGAGGAACACTACGGCAAAATAATCTACTTCATCAAGAACGTCAAAGGGCCAACCATCATCCAGCTTCTTGAGAATTCCGCGACCGAAAAATTGATGAAGAGTGTAAATATCGACAAAGATGGTGAGATCACCATTCCTTTCCTTGAACCGCAAAAATACTTGATGAAGGCCATCTTCGACAGGAACAAAAATGGAGTTTGGGATTCGGGAAATCTCAAGGAGAAACTTGAACCTGAAGAAGTTTGTTACAACCTGAACGTCATTAAAGTTCGCTCCAACTGGGACAATAAGAATATCTGGACCCTTCCTGATCCGGCCGGTTTTAGAAAAAAGATTGTCGATGAGGAAGTGGAAGCAGAAAAATTAATCAAGAAGAAGAAAGTCAACAATGCGCCGCAAAGAACAAAACTTTTTTAAACCAATTCAATCATAAGTTATGGCAAGTATCAGACAGTTAAAGAAGGAGATAGAATTTTTATCTTCACAGATGATCGGTGATTGCATCGATTTTGTACAGACCTTCAATGGCAAAGAGATGGAAGCAATGGCAGTGATTGACGAAATCGTTCTCCTGCACAACAATACGATCGACAAAATCAACAATCCGGACGGGAAAGATAATCCCAAACTGGTCAAAGGGTTTTATCAGAAACTTAAACAAGACTATGTCAATGGCATCAACGATGCCTACAAAAAACTGGAAGGTTTGGTGAAATAATGAAAAAGGATGAGCGATGGCCCATCCTTTCTTATTTTACTTTACGCTGACCATCTTGTCCTTGCTGTTGATGGTCTTTATCGCATCCTGCAAGGTATTGTCGATGGCGCTGATGATACTGTAAAAGCCCTCTTCCCCAATGATGTTTCTGGCAATGTAAGCCATCAATTGGGTCTCAATGATCTTGCCCGAAGTTTTTATTCCGGCTTCATTGTTGGCTACTCCGTTTTTAACCGCATACTGTAAAAACTCATTAAGAATAGACCTTTTACGCAACAGACCTGTAAATTCCGTCCCGGTTTTAAGTTTCGACAATTCGACGCGGTGCTTGTCGGCATAGTCGAAAGCATATTGGTAAACCAGTCCCTTCTGCATGATTTTAAAGAGGTAGGAAGAGTTCCCTGAAGTATCGGCCGGAACAAAGATGTCGGGCATGATCCCCCCACCGCCATAGACGACCCTTTTCAGACGGGTGAAATATTTTGCCGTATCGGCCATGTGAATGCTATCCTTTTGCTCCATCTCTCCATGGACAAACCTCCTGGTCAGGTCGGCATAATAATCATCCGCTCCGTGCTTGTAAGACTTTTGTATGCATCTTCCCGAAGGGGTATAATACCTGGCCACCGTTAGCCGAATGGCAGAACCATCATAAAACGGGATCTGCTCCTGAACAAGGCCTTTGCCAAAAGTCCGTCTGCCAATAATCGTTCCCCGGTCATTGTCCTGAACAGCTCCTGCAAAGATCTCACTGGCCGAGGCCGAATATTCATCAACAAGAATCACCACCCTTTTCCCAAAGAACTTTCCTCGGTTCTCCGCATCAAATTCCCTTTTAGGCTGGGTTCTGCCTGCCGTATAGACGATGAGCTCGCCTTTGTCGAGCAATTCGCTCACCATACGTATAACCGCGCTTAAATAGCCTCCAGGATTGCCACGAAGGTCGATGATGACCTGGTCGGCGCCACCACTCTCCAATTTGGCCATGGCGCCCATAAACTCTTCGTAGGTGCGTTCTGCAAACCGGCCAATCTTCACATACCCGGTCTTGTTGTCGAGCAGGTAAGAGACATCAACACTATTAATTGGAATATCCCCCCTGGTAATGTTGAAACTCAGCAATCCCGGTAGTCCCTTTCGCCAGATACTTACATTAACTTTGGTTCCCTTGGGGCCACGCAATTTCTTGAACACAAGTTCGTTTTTAATATTCTTGCCTACCATGGTTGAATCCCCAACCTTGACAATCCTGTCACCGGCCCGGATGCCCAATTTCTGTGAAGGCCCTCCCGAGATTACATCAATCACCATCACAGTATCATTCTGGATGGAGAACTGAACACCGATGCCGCCAAAATTGCCGGTCATCTCTTCCGTGATTCCCTGCAAATCTTTGGCGGGGATATAGGTGGTATGCGGATCCAACTGCTTGAGCATTTCCGGAATGGCATCTTCAACGATCTTCTTTGAATCAACGGTATCAACATAATTACCTTCAATCAATTTCATGACCACATCCAGCTTACTGTTGTTGCTAACCTGGGTGGGTACAAGGGCCCCAATTTTTCTGTTCTGCAATTTTATCCCCAACCAGACGCCGAATATGAGCGTTACTGCCAATAAAACGGGCATCCAGGTAGATAATTTTTTGTTGTTGTTTTCCATTTAACGAATTGAATTCTATATTTATTTTTTATTTTAATTCCCCCTTCGACAGGCTCAGGGACCGGGTGGTTTCGTTAGGCTGTGGAGCTTCGGCCCTTCGACAGGCCCAGGGACCGTTCTCATCGTCCCAGTCATCCTAGTCGTCCCAGTCCCTCCGTCTCTCCGTCTCTCCGTCCCCCAGTCTCCTAGTCTCCCAGTCCTTTAATCTGCACCACCTCAATCTTCGCCCGTTCCAGCAGTTCAATTCCGTCATTCAGGTGGTAATTCTCCGAAAAGACGACCCGAACAATTCCGGCCTGAATAATCAATTTTGCACACTCAATGCAGGGTGATGAGGTAACGTACAAAGTCGCGCCATCACTGCTGTTGTGCGATTTGGCTATCTTTGTTATTGCATTAGCCTCTGCATGAAGCACATAGGGCTTGGTCTTATTGTTTTCGTCCTCGCAAATATTCTCAAATCCGGATGGCGTCCCGTTGTACCCATCCGAGATGATCATTTTGTTTTTTATCAGAAGGGCGCCTACCTGCCTCCGTATGCAATAGGAATTTTCGGCCCAAACGGCTGCCATCCGAAGGTAGCGTTCATCGAGCTTTAATTGTTTATCGGTCATTTCAAAATCATTAATTCTTCTATTAAGCGGTTGTGCCCAGTTATGAGTTATGAGTGATAAGTGATGAACTGAGGATAAGCTGTTGCTATATATAAATGAAACACTTAAATTCCAAACATCATCCTTGGGAATTCATTCTATCGGGAAATCTGCCTTTTAGTTAAGCCTTGTGGCTTATTATTTCTTCTCCTTTAGCCTTCAAGATAGCATTGAGCAGGTCAACCGAATAAAAGCGCTTGTTTTGCAAGAATGTTTCAAAAATTGGTTTTAACTTTCCATTCTATTTAAGCTTTTTGCTATCATTCATTACATCGTCTATTGTAAGATTTGAAATTGGTATCTCACTCTCAGAGAGCAATGTTTCAAATTCAAATCTTGAAAGTCCTGATAATTGAGCTGCTTTTCCAATTGTAAGTTTTTGCAATCTATATAATCTCATAGCCAACGAAGTCTTTATTCCTTGTTTTAGCTCGGCTTCTGTCTCGTTCAATGCAAGAAGAAGATCAAAAGGAAGGTCTATGGTAATGGGATGCGTGTTCATAATTCAATTTTTTTATCAAAAATACGAATAATCATGTATTATTTGCTTCAATATTGAAGTGTTGCACTTACAATCACTCATATCTCATAACTTATAACTAAGTATGATTCTTATCTGCTCCGTTTTGTCAATTTCTGCGGATCGACATACATATCCCTGGAGAATTGCATTAAATCCTTCCTTGCAACGAGCGACCTTGAATTGGCCAGACTACCAGGGGTGGTTAATCTTTGTGATTTCAGTCCCTTGAGATAATCAAGAACCGTTTTAAGGAGATACTCATTTTCGTCGCCGAGCTGAAGCATAGCAGACTTCTTTTCATCCACAATAACATCAGGGACAAGTCCGGTTACGAAATCGGATACACCCAATGAATTGGCATATTTGGCCACAATTGGCTGCATGGCATATTTGTGGGTAGTAACGAGGTTGTTGTTCGCATCATAATCCTTCAATGTCAGTGAGGCAACATATTTCCCGTATGTGTTGAGACCAAATAATTTGACGTTCATATATGGTTTTAATCCATTGATCAACAATTCGCTGGCCGAAGCGGTTTCGCCTGAAACAATAAAGTAAATATCCTTCAGGTTCAAGGCATTGATGGCTGTTGTGTTTATTTTATCGGTAAAATTACTGTTAAAAAAACTTGCGCCGTAAGTGGTTGTGATGTAAGGTGTCAATATCCCGTTATAAACACTCTTGGTAAACAATGTGGAGGTATTTGTGGTATAAATCATGCTGGCCAGGTAGATGGCAGACTGGACGGAACCTCCTCCATTGTAACGAAGATCTAGAATAAGCTTGGAAATGCCAGCTGTTTTAAACTGTTGAAAAACAGTGTTCAACTCCTGATCAAAATCGGAGGTAAAGCCATTGTAAACAAGATAACCCACTTTGGTTCCATTGACATCTATCACTTTGCTCAGAAATACCGGATCTTCCTGCAATTGAATTGCTGTCATGGTTGCTGTTTTACCGGTAGGTGTGATAATGCCATTGACAATCTTGGCAAAGGTGAGTGTAAAGGATTCCTTGTTAATCAAATTAGCGGTGTAGTTAGCATCCGTCAGCTGCACACCGTCAACTTTCGCGAAAATATCTCCCCGCTGCACACCGGCAAGATCGGCCGGGGATCCCTTCAGTACATAACGAACTACGCCGATAATATCTGTGGAGGTACTGTTTAGATAATACAACTGAAAGTCGTAACCCATTGTTTTAGAAATACCTGCAATCCAGTTGTCAATGATTGTATAGTCATTGACAATAAATGACCACTTGTCTACGACCTTGTACTGGTACAACAAATCATTAAAAAGTTTGGACGGATCTGTGAATTTATTCAGGTAGACGTTCAAACTGTCCTTGTTCCGCTGGTAATTGGCGCTGGTCGATGTAAGCATCTGATAATAGGTATTGGTCAGATTTGGTATCTTGTCGTTCCACAAATAATAATCGTGCATGCTGGACCAAACGAAGGTATTTACCTCTGAAGCATTGGGAATTACAGCAGGCGGCGTCACTATCGGAGGATCGACCGGTGTAGGCACAACCGCCTCTTTTCTGCACTGGGTCAGGGTAGCCAATACTATTATTAAACCGAGCATTAAGCCACTTATTCTAATTGTCTTCATTGGATTCTGTTTTTAACTTGTACGACAAAAATACGATATTAAAGAAAGTGCCGCTGCAGTTGACGAAATATTTAATCACCGTTAAGGCAATTTCAGATAAATTAACGCTTATTTACTACAAATTTCGTGCCGCTGTAACTTTTGGCTAACTTAATCGTCTTATTCCCAAAAAGGATAACCTGACAATGACTATTGCCGAATACAACCGGGCTGTTGACGACTGGGCGGATGCTTTGTACCGCTATTCCCTGAAGAATTTGGGCGATGCCATGTCTGCACAGGACATTGTACAGGATTGCTATGAAAAGCTTTGGATCCACAGGGACCAGGTCGATCCGCTCAAAGTAAAATCGTGGCTCTTTACCACCGCGCACCACACCATGGTCGACAACATCCGGAAACGGAAAAACGAGACGCTGGTCGAATCAAAAAAGTTGCCGGACAGGGCAGAAGAGCAAGGATACAGCGACCTGCAGGAGTTGATGCAACAGGCTGTAGACAAACTGTCAGAGGTTCAGAAATCTGTTCTCCTTCTGCGCGATTACGAAGGATATTCCTACCGGGAAATCGGTGAAATCACCGGGCTTAGCGAAGCCCAGGTTAAAGTTTACATCTACCGTGCCAGGATTTTCCTGAAAGATTACATCGGTACCATTGACGCACTCCTATGAAACGAGCGCTTTTACATAACACAAAATTGGGATGAAAATTACCAGAGACAACTACGAAAGCTGGTTCCTTGATTACATCGAGGAAAATCTCGATCAAGAGCAAATGGAGATGGTACGACTCTTTAAGATTGAGCACCCCGATTTGGCCGATGAAACGGAAGAATTTTCGCCATTTTTAAAGGCAGATTCAGGCCTGATTTATCCGGGCAAGCATCTCCTCAAGAAAGAGGTGTACGATGATCCGGTTCATTTTGAGCAATCTGCCATCGCTGCCATGGAAGGCGAAATGAGCGAAGAAGAGCTGCGTCTATTTCAAAACTGGCTTGATAAAAATCCGGACCGGAAAAAAATTGTGAAAGAATTTGAACAGTGCAGGCTTCTCCCCGACAAGAAGATAACCTTCCCGGGAAAGAGCCGCCTGAAGAAAAAGACGATATGGATGACGGGATGGATGCAGGTGGCGGCAGTCGCGGCTATCGCGTTGCTGGTACTTCTCACCTTCATCCCGGAATCAAGAAAAATCCAATCCACTTCAATTCAAATTGCGGAAACATCGCTCCCAAAGAGGCGAGACAAAGTGCCCGAGGCGGAAGCAGCCGGGAACAAATCCCTACCCGCGCAGCCGGAAAAAAAACAGAAGAAAGTGGAGGCAGCCCCAAAACGGATATTGAAAAAACAAGATGTGAAGGTTGAAGATTTGGGCACACTGGAACCCAGGTATGCTGAAAACATTGAAAAACTGGAACCGAGATCCGGCAAACTCGAAACTCCCCCACCGTTGTTTGTTGACCTGTTGACCATTCTGGAACAAAAAGCCCTGTACGCGGCCTCCATGGAAATGCCCCTGTCAGAATTCTTCAAAGACAAATATCAGGAGTTGAAAACCAACGATCCCACTGAGTTTATTACCCGTGAGGAGTTTACCATAGCCGGATTGCACCTCTTCTCCAGACTACCCGGGAAACGCCTGACAGGTAGAAAAGGGAGCGACGGTCGCCTGAAGACCATCTCGTTTAACACCCAACTGCTGGCTTTTTCCATTCCGGTGAACAGGTAGCTGTAACTTTTGGATGGGGGTGTTCGTCTTAGGGGAAAATGAGGGGACGACTGGGAAGACTGGGATGACTAGGACGACTAGGACGACGAGAAAAAGCACCGGTCCCTGAGAGAAGCAGAAGGGGTGAAGGGGAGAAGGGGCGAAGCGCTAAAGTCAGACAAAAGCACCCGGTCCTTGAGCCTGTCGAAGGGCAAACATTTCCCTTCGACAGGCTCAGGGACCGATAACCCTTCAAACATTTTAAACATTATAAACATTTCAAACATTATCGTGATGAAAACAACTTCTCTATTATTCATTCTTGCACTGGCATTCGGGCCAAATTCCCGGGGGGCACAGGATACGGTCCGGGTCAATGTACTTGGCAAAAACATGGTAACTGTGATAGAAGACGGATCCAAAACAGATGTAAAAATTGGCGACAGTATCGTCAAAATCACTGAAGGCATGGACGACTCTGTCAAGATCCGTGTAGGACGTAAGACGATGGTGGTCACCGAGGGTAAACATGGCGCCAAAGTTGACTTTGACCAACTGGACGACCAGGGTTTCAAAAAATGGACAGGCCATTCGCCTAAATTCAAAGGGCATTGGTCATATCTTGAGATGGGGGTCAATAGCTTTGCAAATGTAGATTATGCAGGATATACCATCCCCGGCACCTCCTCTTACCATGGTTCCAACTACCTTGACATCAATCACAACAAATCGCTGGAAGTAAACATCAATCTATTAAAATACAGCATCGGACTTCAAAAAAACCACAGGGACATTGGCCTGGTGACCGGCTTGGGGTTAAATTTCAACGACTACCGCTTCAGCAATCCTTTCACGATCACAAATCAAAATGGATATATCGTTCCGATTCCCATCAGTGACCAAAATCTTCAGAAATCAAAATTATCGACAGGATACCTTACCGTTCCGCTCTTATTGGAATTTCATGTACCAAACAGCTCCGGTCTGTGGATTTCGATGGGCGTTATCGGCGGTCTAAAAATGGGATCACACACCAAAGTGGAGATCAACGGAACCAAAACTAAGGATCACAACGATTTCAACATCAACCCTTTCAGAGGAGGCTCTACAGTAAGGCTGGGCTACAAGGGATTCAATATTTACGGAACCTACTACTTTACGCCTTTCTTCAAAGATGGCAGGGGACCGGTGATGGATCCGATTACCATTGGGATAGGGTTGCTGAACTGGTAAAATGATAAAAGCGGCTGTCTGAAAAGGCAGCCGCTTTTATCATTATGTCAATTCCCTCGCTTTAATTTTCACAATTTTCCCTTTTCTTGAAATCACAAGTTCTGCGTCATCCTTTTGTTTAGATGCCAATAAGCGACTGTATGCCAAATCAAGTCCTTTTAGTATTTTTGTCCGTAGATCCTTGATGTTTTCTTTGTTCATTGTTTCACGATTTGATTGTAAATGATCTGATTATGAACTTCAATGGGAACTTTATCAGGTTGAAATGGGGACAATCCTTTGGCAATTTCATCAGCGTTAACAAATTCTTTGCAATTAAGCATGTCCGGCAATACTGAGTAGGATGCAGTTGTCTTTCCTGCCCCATTACAACCCGATATTACATAAAGATTTGCCAACCTGAATTTTTTGCCTAAAGATAATGTTTATTTGAATAGTCTGATTCAACATGCCCGCCCCCGTTGCAAACGAGGGGGATTGTGGTTTGTCGTTTGTAACGACAATGCTGCGACTACAAAGTTGGTTAACATTGAATACACTGTTTAATACCGAGTTATAAACTCATAACAATTTACCCCTTGTTGCAAACGAGGGGGAAATTGCGAGTTATTCATATAATAAATCAAATACTCTTGATGCCTAGTCTTTCGGGATTTTGCCTGCAATCAAATACAGTCGCTATTGTTACAACATTTTCGTCTATCCAGTACACAATCTTGTAGTTCCCGTGTACCAAATACCGTATTTCTTTTTGCAAATGTTCCAATATCTCTTCCGTCTGTCCAATGCGGGGTGAATGTTCCAGCAATATTGTCTGGTCCACAATGTCGTTAACCAACTTATTGGCAATTCTTTTACCCGCTTTATAATGGTAATGGTCGTATATGCCCTGTAACTCTTCGATCGCTGTATCCGACCAAATTACAATTATTTCCATGATGCTATTTCCCTCTTCAGGTTCCTGGCACTCTTAACTTTATTTTTCTTAACATCTTCAATTGCCCTATCAAAGCGCTGTTCATATTCCTGAAGCGTCATAGGTTTGATCTCTTTTTCAAACGAAATTTCTCTTTCTTGCTTCAAAATTTCTTCGAATCTGTCAAGCAAATTATCGTTTGCTGATTTCAGAAATTCCTGAATAAATTGAATTTTTCTCGTCTGTATGTCCATGGCTGTTTTTTCGTAAAAATAAGAATTTTTCATCCTATAAATTTGTTTCCATCCATTTTTCGCTTTGTGCGAATAGCCCCTGCTCCCCCTCGTTTGCAACGAGGGGTCAGTGGTTTGTCGTTTCTAACGATTGTGCTGTGATCAAAGGATTTGCTAAGGTGAAATCGGCTGTTTGATACCGAGTTACAAACTCATGACAATTAACCCCTCGTTGCAAACGAGGGGGATTGCGGAAATCGATCAGGAAATAGCGGAGCGTTCGCACGAAAAGCGGGATTAGGTTACCCTATATTGAATTTTCAGACCTCGGAGAGGTCAAATGTTTGTAGAAAGAATGCTGCACAACGAGGGATTCGACCCTGATCAGGGTCGTACATTCCTTTCGTAGCTTGATTTTCTACAAACATGCAAATCCTCCGGATTTGGCGGAGCTAGCGGGTGGTGGAAATGTTTTCAGACCTTCAAGGTTTTGAAACCTTGAAGGTCTTCGGGTTATGGCGGAGCTCGCGCGCGACCGAAACATCTGTCGTTTTTACTTTGATATACATGTTCGCAAAAATGCAAAATCATTATACAAAAAACAATCCGAATTACCAAAACGGTAACTTATTATTATCTTTGTACAAAGTATTGAAAAATCAATGAGGGTAATTGCCAAAAAAATACTTCGGGTCTATTGGGAAAAACAGACTGATTCGGAAGATCAACTTAAAACTTGGTACAAGGAAGCATCAAAAGCAGCCTGGACTTCGCCAAATGAAATTAAGGCAGCGTATCCTAGAGCAAGTATTCTCAAAAATGGAAGAGTGGTTTTCAATATCTGTGGTAACAAGTATCGATTGATTGTCCAGATTAATTATCTGAGGCAATGGGTTTTTATTAGGTTTATTGGGACCCATGGTGATTACGATAGGATTGACGCTGATAAAATTTAAAAAATACGATGAAGATCAAAGTACTAAAAACAGAAGAAGAATATAATCAAGCCCTAAGCAGACTTGAAATTATATTTGATGCCCCGGCAGATTCGAATGAAGGGGATGAAGCGGATTTGTTAGGAATGTTAATTGAAAAATACGAAGATGAGCATTATCCAATTGATGCGCCTGACCCTATTGAGGCTATTAAGTTTCGCATGGAGCAAATGAATATGGATAACAACGATTTGGCAAAAGTTATCGGTTATAAAAGCCGGGTATCAGAGATTTTTAATCGAAAAAGGAAACTGTCTTTGAAAATGATTAGAAATCTTCATGAAAAACTTAAAATCCCCTACGAATCCTTAATCGCAAATTATTGATTTTAAGCACAGCTCCCACTCCTTCGCAACGAGGGGTAAATGGTAAACCATTATAAAAAACGGGCCTTTTCGGCCCGTTTTTTTTATAGTGGTATGTTTCCATGCTTTTTCAGCGGATTGGTTTTGTGTTTGTTTTGGGTCATCTCCAGCGCCTGAATCAACTTGGCTCGGGTCTGGCGGGGATAGATCACATCATCGATGTAGCCCAGCTCAGCGGCTTTGTACGGATTGGAGAAGGTATCACGGTAGTTCTCGACAGCTGCGGCGCGTTGCTCTGCATCCAGCTTGTCCTTGTTGATGATCCGCACGGCGCCGTCGGCGCCCATCACGGCAATCTCGGCGGATGGGTAGGCATAGTTGATATCGGCGCCAATGTGCTTGCTGCTCATCACGTCGTAGGCGCCTCCGTATGCTTTGCGGGTAATCATGGTAATCTTTGGGACTGTGGCTTCCGCGAACGCGTAAAGCAGTTTGGCCCCGTGACGGATGATTCCGCCGAACTCTTGAACCGTTCCTGGCAAGAATCCGGGCACATCCACGAAAGTGATCAGCGGGATGTTGAAAGCATCGCAAAAACGAACGAAGCGGGCTGCCTTGACAGATGAGTTAATATCCAAAACCCCTGCCAGGTAGGCGGGCTGGTTGGCCACGATTCCAACACTGCGTCCGCCCATTCTGGCAAAACCCACCAGTATATTTGGCGCATAGCCGGGCTGAATCTCGAAGAAGTTCTTGTTGTCGACCACCGTGGTGATCAGCTCGTGCATGTCGTAGGGTTTGTTTGGATCGGCAGGAATCAGCTGGTCCAGTTCCGGCTCTTCACGGTTGCTCTCATCGAGCGTCGGAACAAACGGTGGATCTTCCATGTTGTTGGAGGGAAGGTAGCCGAAAAGCTCGCGGATCATCAGCATCGCGTGCTCATCGTCATCGGCGGTAAGGTGGGTAACCCCGCTTTTGCTTCCGTGGGTGACCGAACCGCCAAGCTCCTCCTTGGTCACCTCTTCGTGCGTCACCTCTTTGACGACATCGGGCCCGGTTACGAACATGTAGCTCGACTCTTTCACCATGACAATGAAATCGGTGATGGCCGGAGAATAGACCGCACCTCCGGCGCAGGGACCCAAAATAGCCGAGATCTGGGGAATGACGCCGGAGCTCATCACATTGCGGTAGAAAATATCGGCATATCCGGCCAAACTTTGTACCCCTTCCTGGATACGCGCGCCACCCGAATCGTTCAGTCCAATGACCGGCGCACCCATGTTCATGGCGAGATCCATGATCTTGACAATTTTATCCGCATTGGTGCGGCTCATGGTACCCCCAAAAACTGTGAAATCCTGGGCAAAAATATAGACCAACCGGCCGTCGATCTTGCCATATCCTGTTACCACTCCGTCGCCGGAGATGATTGATTTTTCCATATCAAAGTCGTGGGTCCTGTGCACCACAAACTTGTCAAATTCTACAAAAGATTCGTGATCTACAAGGTCGAGTATCCTTTCCCTGGCAGTCTTCCTGCCAGCCGCATGCTGCTTGTTGATGCGGTCCTGACCGCCACCCAATTCTGCTTCAAGATTTCTCTTTTCGAGTTCTGCGTATTTATCTATCATCTGTATTTTCTGAAATTATTTTTTCTTTACATCTTTCCCGATCACGATCAACAGTTGATTGCCATCGACGGTATCCCCCTCTTTCACGGCCACCTTTGAGACGATTCCATCACAACCGGCCTTGTATTCGCTCTCCATCTTCATGGCAGACAACACCACAACGGTTTGTCCCTTCTCTACATGATCGCCTTTTTGAACCAATACCTTTACCACTTTGCCGGGCATTGGCGATTTAATGGTATCAGTTGTGCTGTCACCCTCATTTTTCTTTCGTTTTTGCATGTAACGGGCTTCCGCATCGTTCACGCTCACATCGAATCCAAAATAGATCGTGTTGACACGGTAAACCTTGGGGTCATCCGTAGGAATCACCTCCACATTGTAGGATTTTCCTTCGGATAGAATGGAATACTCCTCCCCGCTCACCTTATCAATATCAACTTCGTAGATTTTACCGTCGACCGAAATCGTCACAAGCGAACCATTGCGGCTAATCTCTTTGACGATGGCGTTGCGGTCATTTACCTTTAATTCAAGCTGCATAATTCTTTATAAGAATATTTAATGTTTTGTCGATAGTAGATTACTTTTATACAATTGAGCACTATCTATGAGTTATGAGATATTAGTTATGAGTTATGAATTAGTTCTATAATAAATCATTCATGCTTTTAATAGAAGATAAATCATCGGAGTCCGGTCATAACTCATAACTTATAACTCATAACTCTTCTCACAGTCGCTGCATGCTCGCCCTCCGGCCTCTGTGTTTCCATCCTTTGACGCCCAGAACCCTTTCGTGCGGGGTAACCTGTTTGACCTTTTGCAGTCTGGAGGAGTGCTCGATGAAGGCTGCGATCAGGGCAATATCTTCACAATGTTTGTCGCATTTGACCTTGTTGTTCAGAAACTCCTCATTTTTCTCGATGAAATGGGTGTTGTAAGTTCCGTTTCTGAAATCAGGTGTCTCCATGATCTTCAGCAGGTACTTGATAGAGGTTTTCACACCCGAAATTTTGTATTCGAACAAGGCCCTTCTCATCCGTTCGATCACCTCTTCCCGTGTCCGTCCCCAAATAATCAGTTTGCTGATCATCGGATCGTAATAGATCGGGATGGTATAACCCTCGTGTATGTAGCCATCGGTACGTACACCGAGTCCCATTGGTTCCGTGATATGTGTGATCTTACCAGGATTTGGCATAAAATTGTTATCCGTATCCTCGGCATAGATCCGGCACTCCATGGAATGACCGTTCATCTTTAAATCTTTTTGCCTGAATGGAAGCGGATGGCCTTCAGCTACTCGGATCTGTTCCCTGACAAGGTCGACCCCAACTACCCTTTCGGTAATGGGATGTTCAACCTGCAAGCGGGTATTCATCTCCAGAAAATAAAAATTAAGCTGGTCATCCACGATGAATTCGATGGTGCCGGCCCCTTCGTAATTGGCTGCTTTGGCCGCTGCGACCGCGCATGCGCCCATGCGTTCCCTCACTTCGGGGGTCATGATGGGAGATGGGGTCTCTTCGATCACCTTTTGGTGACGACGCTGAACTGAGCACTCCCGCTCAAAGAGGTGTACCGCATCGCCGTGCTGGTCGGCCAACACCTGGAATTCGATGTGGTGAGGTGATTCGATGTATTTCTCAATGTAGAGGGCATCATCCCCAAAGGCGGTGTTTGCCTCTGATTTGGCGCTACGGATGGATGGCTTGATATCCTCTTCTTTCCTGACCAGGCGCATACCTTTGCCACCGCCACCTGCGGAGGCTTTGATCATTACCGGAAGGCCAATGCCGCGAATAATCCGGATTGCCTCCTCTTCGTCGACGATCTTTTCGGTAGTTCCCGGTACAACCGGTACACCAGCTGCTATCATTCTTTTTCGGGCGCTAATCTTGTCGCCCATCGCTTCAATCGACTCTGCTGAAGGTCCAATAAACTTAATGCCTGCTTCCTTACAACGACGCGCAAAATCAGAGTTTTCTGAAAGGAACCCGTAGCCGGGATGAATCGCGTCGGCGCCCGATTTAAGCGCAACATCCAGGATTTTGTCCATCCGGAGATAACTTTCTGACGAGGCGCTTGGCCCAATGTGATAGGCCTCTGTCGCATAACGCACATGTAGGGAGGAACGGTCGGCATCGCTGTAAACAGCAACGGTTTCGATGCCCAGTTCGCGGCACGAGCGCATAATGCGCACCGCAATTTCACCACGATTGGCCACCAATATCTTTTTTATTTTGATCGGATTTTTTGTTTTACCCATCTTTTATTTTGAAAATTTTTAGCGGTGGTAAAAGTATCTATTTATCCAGATGTATAAAGAGGTGCATTATTTCAAAACTCCATTTTCGACCTCTTTGTGAAGAAAAATGAACTTTTTGGCACATTTTATACACTTTTTGGACTAAGATGATTAAAAATTCGGTGAAAACGACAGGAAAAGAGGGGGTGATGGGGACGAGGGGGAGAGGGGGTGAAAAAGGAGCCGAGATCGGAAAAATTGAAACGGGGAACGGGGAAACGGAGATTTGGTGGAACGGGAAAGGGGACTGAGAAATCAAGATTATATAAACCTTATTTTTATAATTAATCTTAGTAGAAAGGAGGACCTAAGGAGATCCGTATCTTATTACCTTATTATATGACATCTTGCAATAAGATAATAAGATCATGCTCCAATCCTATTCGAATTTCTACTAAGATAATAAGCTGAAAATAAGATCTATATAATCATTATTGAGAGACTGTTTAAAATTTGTTTTTTGTCCGGTTAGGGCGATGTCAATAAGTTAAGAAAAGTTTATGCGACTCTCAACAGATTGCTTCACCCTTCGGCTCCGCTCAGGGATCGGCAGCATCTTCAATCATTTTAGTCATTATAAATCCTTCAAACTCGAAAATCTGATGTAAATTCGTAGAAATTAATCCTGATAAATATGCGATTATTATTGATCAGCAACTCCACCATGCCGGGAGAACCCTACTTGAGCTATCCGATGCCGGAAATCGCCAAATTTCTTGGAAATCAATCGCTTAAAACATTATTTATTCCCTTCGCTGCGGTTACATTTTCCTTTGATACTTACGAAACCAAAGTGAAGGAGCGATTCGAAGCATTGAACCATCGACTTACCAGTATCCACCATTCGACTGATTATACCAAAGTCGTCAGAGAGGCGGAAGCCATTGTTATTGGCGGCGGAAATACCTGGCAGCTTGTGCGAATGATGAACGATGCACAACTGTTTCCGCTGATCAGGGAGCGGGTGATGGCCGGAGTCCCATTTATCGGTTGGAGTGCGGGATCGAATGTGGCCTGCCCAACACTGCGCACCACCAACGATATGCCCATCATCGATCCGAAAGGGTTCGATTGCCTCAACCTGGTCCCGTTCCAGATCAACCCGCACTACCTCGACAAAAACCCGGAAGGACACGGCGGTGAAACCAGGGAACAGCGGATTGAGGAGTTTCTGGAGATCAATCCTGAAACTTATGTGGTCGGTTTGCGGGAGGGAACAATGCTTCGATTGGAAGCCGGAGCGCTTCGGCTTATTGGCGAAAGACCGGTCCGAATATTTAAAAAAGGGTTGGTTCCGATAGAATTGGGCGAAAATGAGAATTTGAATTTCCTTTTGTAGCAGTTTTAATACCCTCAAGGTTTTGAAAACCTTGAGGGTATTAAAACTTCACGATAAACCGCTACAATTTTTTCAGTAACACTGGTCAAATTATATTCATGGCCAACAATCTTCTGCAACACCTTGGCTTCATCCTCGAAAAAATTACGATGTTCCAAAAATTCACCGAATCTTCCCAGCAGATCAGAAGCAGCGGGAGCTAACCCCTCAAGGTCCACGAAGTTGGCATACTGCATTGATTTGAAGTTTTTGGTCGTCACGATAGGGCCGAGATGGTTGTATTTGACCGATAATAAAGGAACTCCGTGAACCAGACTTTCAATGGCCACCCTACCAACACCCATCACTAGGTCTGCATCAGGATAATGATCACCCACTTCCGGTGCGTACCCTTCAAAATGGACCGTTCTGCGTAAAGATGAGAAGTTTGCTTGTTCAATGATCCTGGTGATGCAAGGCAAACAGAAACCATCTCCAACCACATGCAGGTGTGAACGCGGGTATTTTTCTAAGAGACGGGGCCACACTTCAGTCAAAATCATCTTGAGAAGCCGGGTATGGTGGCTATCCATTCGGCTGATGTAATAGATTGAGAAGCTCTCCGGATCCACAAACCGGTCCACACAGGCTGAAGGCAACCGAACGCCGTTGGGGATAAGTACAACTTTATTCTGCGATCTTAAACAGTTGGTAATACAAGCAACACAACTCTCCCTTATCGCAATCCCCATATCGATGTTTCTCCTGACAAAATCCGACTTTAAATCTTTCAGAACTGTGCCGTGAATGGTAGCAACAATTGGTATACCCGTCCATCTTCCTGCGATTGTTCCCAACAGGATGGGCAATCTTTGATGCGCATGAATCACCTCAATTTTTTCATCTTTGATCAATCTTATAAGCCGATAGAGATGAAATGGAATCTTCAGGTCCGAAAAGTTAACGGCAATATGCTGAACTTCAGGCCTAAGTCGAAGCTGCTGTTTGCCCGGTTTAGACATAAGCCAGACAGAATGGCCTGCCTCAGCGAGTGCATTGGCCAATTCACTGACATGGTTCTCGGCCCCGCCGTATTGAAACCGCTTGATGAGAAGTAACACCCTCATTGCATCAATAAAGAATGTCCTTGTTAATGTTTAAACAGCTTTTGGAATGGTCTTTTGAATAGTCGAATATGAGATCACCGTTTTTCTTCACGACGGTAATACTGTTGAGCGGAAACCAAATGAATGCCTTGCCCACTTTCGCCCCGGAAATAAAATCGATACGGGCATCCCCCTCGGGCGTCATGACCATCTTCATGTTCGCATCACTGCTCACCTTCATCTTGTCGAGCGACATAAACTGGTTATCGACTGTGCGCAGGGTAATGATCC